>SCVR01000184.1 GCA_004296805.1 Dehalococcoidia bacterium | reverse complement strand
CGTCGATGACCGGGCCGCGCGAATCGTTGCGGGCGTGCCCGTCACGCCTGCTGACTACGACCGCGAATGGCTCTCCCTCGACTGTTCGGTGCGCATCGTGGGCTCGTTGGACGAGGCGCTCGACCACATCGCCGTGCACGGTTCCGGACACTCCGAGGCGATCGTGACCGACTCCTGGATGGCCTCGCAGCAGTTCCTGAAGCAGGCGGACGCCTCGGCGGTGTTCGTGAACGCCTCGACGTACTTCAACGACGGCGGGCAGTTCGGCCTCGGCTGTGAGGTTGGTATCTCGACGCAGAAGATGCATGCCCGCGGCCCCATGGGGTTGCGCGAACTGACCTCGTACAAATGGATCGTCCTCGGCACCGGCCAGACGCGAGGCTAGTGAGAGGTTCCCGATGCTCGACTACAAGTTTGAACGCGTCGCCCGCACGACCCACTCGGAGCAGTGGATCATCGAGACCGCCGACCGTCCGGTCGGGCGCATCGACCTGCACTTCACAAACGCGAAGACGTACGGCACCCTCGTGGTGCAGCAGTACCTCGTCGACGACGAGATCGAGGAGTTGCTCGCGGCGATCGACGAGCGCCTTGTCACGACCGCGGACGAGTACCGCGAGGACTTCGTGGTCTCCGTATGGCGGGGCGAAGACCTCGGCGTCTTCGCGCAGGACGAGGACGACGACGGGGACGACATCCCCGTCTAAGGCTCAGGCCGCTACGGGTACGGATCACCGGCGCTGATGCTCGCCTGAGACTTCCGCTCGGCAGGACCCCAGAAGGTCTTGATGTACTCGAGCGTCGCGCGGATCTGCGCGTCGCTCAGCGTGTCCCTGGCTGCGGGCATCGCACTCTTGAAACCAGCGCCACCGCCGGCCGCCTGTCCGCCGTCACGGACAATCCGGAACAGCAGGCCGTCGGCGTGATGCCAGGTGTGACCCGACGGATCATGCGGCGGCGCGGGGTTTGTGCCGTCTGGCTTCTTGTTCTTCCAGTCGGCCTGTCCCTCTCCACGTGTGCCGTGGCATGAGGCGCAGTGCGCCTGATAGAGCACCTTGCCATCGAGGGTGTCGGCGGCGACAGGCGTTGTGGTGGGCGTCGGGCGGCCTGAGAACGGTGCGCCCACGATCACCCAGGCGACAGCCGCCACCAAGGTCGCGCCGACGACGGGCCCGACGACTCGCCAGCGGTGGCTTGCTGATGCGCCATGAGTGGTGGCGCGGCGAGGGCCGCGCCGTCTACCGCTTGCGCGCGAGGACACGACGCGCCGCTTCGGTCACGCCGGCGGCGTTCAAACCCATGATGTCGAGGACTTCATCCCAGGTACCGGACTCGCCGTAGCGGTCCTGCACACCCACGAACTCCATCGGCACCGGGTGGCGGGTCGCGAGCGCCTGCGCACACATCGCGCCGAGGCCGGAGTGCACGAGGTGCTCCTCCGCGACCACGATTGCGCCAGTCTCCCGGGCCGCAGCCTCGAGGGCTTCGACATCGAGCGGGCGGATGGTCGCCATGTTGAGGACGCGGGCCTGGATGCCGTCCTTCGCGAGGGCCTCCGCGGCGCGCAGGCTGCGCTCCACCAGCAGGCCGCAGGCGACGATCGTGAGGTCACGGCCGTCGCGCAGCATGTCGGCCTTGCCGAGGCGGAAGCGCGGGCCCTCCGTGTAGATCACGGGCAACTTCGGGCGGCCGGTGCGGATATACCACGGGCCGGAGTGGGCGACCGCGGCGTCGATGACGGCTTCGGCCTCGACGACGTCGGCGGGCACGACGACGGAGAAGTTCACGAGCGACGAGAACAGCGCGAAGTCCTCGATGGACTGGGCGGACGCGCCGTCCTCGCCGGTGGAGACGCCGCCGTGCGATGCGACCACCTTTACATTCATCCGCGGCTGCGCGACGGACATCCGCAACTGGTCGAAGGCGTGTTCTGCGAAGACGGCGAACGTCGTCGCGAACACGGTGCTGCCGAGTGTGGCGAGACCGGCCGCGGCGGAGACCATGTTCTGCTCGGCGACACCGAACGTGAAGAAACGCTCCGGGAACGCGTCCTTGAACGCGCGCGCGGAGGTGGACTTTCCGAGATCGGCGTCCACCACCACGATGTCAGCGCCTGCGCGCTGCAAGCGGATGAGGGCTGGGCCCAGGGCCTCGCGCGTGGCGGCGGGAGCGGGGGCGGTGGTCATCGTGCGCCCTCCGGGTCTGCCAGTTCTTTCATCGCGAGTGCGTACTGCTCATCGGATGGCGGAGCGCCGTGGAAGTTGGGGTTGTTCTCCATGAAGGAGACGCCCTTGCCCTTCACCGTGTTGAAGATCACCAGCGCCGGCTTGCCCTGGACGGAGTACGCCCAGCGCAGGGCCTCCTCGATCGCCGCGTGGTTGTGGCCGTCGATGCCGGCGCGCACTTCCCAGCCGAACGCGCGGTACTTCTCGTCCAACGGCTCGGTGCGCATCGTGTTCACGGTGAAGTCGTCGTTCTGGATCCCGTTGCGGTCGATGATGCCGATGAGCCCATCGACCTCGTGGTGGGCGGCGGCCATCGCGGCCTCCCAGACCTGGCCTTCGTCCTGCTCGCCGTCGCCCATGAGCACGACGACCTTGTTCGTCATCCCTCGCAGTCGCATGCCGAGGCGGATGCCGAGGCCGAACGAGAGGCCCATGCCGAGCGCGCCCGCGGAGTTCTCCACGCCGCCGGGCTTGCCGAGGACGGAGTGGCCCTGGAGGCGTCCGCCCTTGCGGCGGAACGTGCTCAGCTCTTCGACGGGGAAGTACCCGCACTCCGCGAGGATGGCGTACTGGGCGGGTGTGCAGTGGCCCTTGCTCATGATGAAGCGGTCACGGCCGGTCCACGCCGGATCCTTCGGACGGTGCTGGAGGAATCGCGTGTAGAGGACCGCCATGATGTCGATCGACGACATCGAGCCACCGATGTGTCCCGACTTCGCGTCGTACACCATCGTGACGATGTGGCGACGAAGGCGCCGCGTCAGCGCCTCCAGGTCAGTGGATACAGTCGAGACCATCGGAACCCCGCCCCCCGGTTGGCGATCAACCCGAGTATATGGAGCGAGGCAAAACAGGTCGAATCCACCTTGAATCCGGTGGTGAATCTCACGGGATCACGGTGATCGCCTGAGGTCCGATGTCGTCTCGTCAGGCGGCGCACCCGGAGAAACCGCAGATCGGGCAGAGGCTGCAACCCTCGCCGAAGACGAGCGGGCCCGCACACTGAGGGCAGCGCGGCCCCATCGCGGGGCGTGCGCGGCGGATGCGTCGCTCGCCGGTTGCGGTCATGGTGGGCGTGGCCTCGACGGCCGGGGCAGAGGAGTGAGCTGGACTCATGGCGTTCACCTCGCAAAGCGGACGCGCCAGCCGAGGCGAACGTCCGTTCTAGGAAGAACCTAGAACAGAACGGACGTTCTTGTCAACGATCCCGCTCGGCCTGTCGGTGCGGCTGGCGCATGCCCCAGTAGCCGAGGCCGAGCCCACCGAGCAGGACGACTGAGCCGATCCAGCCCCAGAGCGGGTCGCCGGACATCGCACTCCCGCCGAGGACGCCGAGGCCCTGCAGGCTCCAGACGCTGCCCACCAGCACCATCGTCGTCGCGAACATCCGGGCGAGACGGCGCTTCAATTCTGACCCGGCTTCTTGATCGGCTCCGCGACGAACACAGGGATCACCCGCGTGGTCTTCTTCTCGTACTCGGCGTAGTTCGGGAAGGCGGCGACGGCGATGGGCCAGAGGCGGGCACGCTCCGCCGGGTCGGTGACGAGACGGGCGCGCATCTGTTGCACCGTCGCGCCGTCGCGGACCGTGATCTCCGGGTGCTCGATGAGGTTGTAGTACCAGACCGGGTGCTTCGGGGCGCCGCCGATCGAGGCCACCAGGAGATACGTGTCGCCATCGACGACGCGCATGAGTGGGGTCTTGCGGATCGCGCCCGAGTGTCGGCCCTTGTGGGTGACGAGGACGACGGGCATGCCGCGCATCATGTTGCCCTCGCGGCCGTCGGTGGACTCGTAGAGTTCGACTTGCTTCGCGACCCACTCAGTGGGGCTGGGCTGGTAGTTGGTCATCGATGGCCTCCCGGGCGCTGATCCTGCAGATCCAGCGTAACGGGGAGGGGCCCCTGCCTCGTGCCGATTCGCGCTTACCCGCGTGTAGCGGCCAGTACGAGCGCGCCGATCTCCGTAGCGTTGGTAGCCTCAACGACCACCGAGGCGACACGCGTGTCGACGAGTGCGCCGGCGATCGACTCGCCGTCGCCGTCAAGGATCACGCCTGCGCCCGCGTGGGCGGCCGCGGCGAGGAGCGCTGTGCTGGCGGTTGCAGGGGCGACGAGTACACGCGCCCCAGCGGTGAACGCCTGTGTGGCGATCGCTGCGTCCTCGGTCTCGATACCCCAGGCGCGGACAGTCCGCGTGGAGGCGAGTGCATCGAGGACGGCACGCTGTTCGACGTTTGGCGTCTGCGTGAACAGCGCGACATCGAGGTAGGCGAGGTCGCTGAGCCGCGTGCCAGCGGCGCAAAGTTGAGCTTCGAGTCCCGCAGCTTCGGCAGTCCGCTCGAAGCGGGTGACGACCACCAGTCGCGGGCGCTCGCTGGTGGTGACGCGCCCGACGAGCGGCTCCACGCCGCCCTCGTGTTCGCGCGCGTCCACGGTGACAAGGGTGATGCCCTGCGCGAGTGCGGCGCCGAGGGTCGCACCGGCCGTCGCGTCGTCCAGGCCCTCGAGGGCGCGGAGGGCGAGGCCAACCTCGGAGACCATCCACTCCGTGCGGCCCAGACGTCGATAGCGCATGCGAGACCTCCACGGCCGGGTGCAACGGCGCGTCGCGCTACGATGCGGCCCGGAGGCCCTCGTGTCCAACGCGATCCGCACCGTCCTGTCGGCGCTGTTTCTCGCCGGCCTTGTCTACGGTGCGTTCCTGTACTTCGTCCGGCCCGCCGAGTTCCGACGACTGCGCGGGCGGTTGCTCATGCTGGGGTACATCTACGTGGCCTCCGTGCTCATCGGCGCGGTGATGCAGGCGATGGGCTGGCGCTAGTCCGAGGCCCTTGGTCGGGAGGCCGCGTGCGGATCCTCGTCGCCCCGCAAGAGTTCAAAGGCTCGCTCACCGCAGCCGAGGCCGCCGCAGCGATTGCGCGGGGACTCGCACGCGCGGCCGCCGAGGCGGGCACAGCCGTCGAAGTCGACCTGTTGCCCTTCGCGGACGGCGGCCCCGGCACCGCCTCGGTCGTGTCGAACGCCCTCGGAGGCCGGACGGTGAGCGTGCGCGCGACGGGGCCGCTCGGCGCGTCCGTCGACGCCGAGTACGCGCTGATCGAGGGTGCCCCCGGCGAAGGGCCGCTCGCCGTGATCGATTCCGCAGCGGCGTGCGGCCTGGTGCTGATCCCCGGGGCCCAGCGCGATCCGCTGGCGGCATCGAGCGCGGGCGTCGGCACGTTGATTCTCGATGCGATCGCGCGAGGGGCGCGGCGCATCGTCCTCGGCGTGGGCGGCACCGCGACGAACGACGGCGGGGCGGGCATCGCGCAGACGCTTGGGCTGCGGTTGTTCGATGCCGCGGGAGACGTGCTGCCCGGCGGACCGATCCACCTCGTGCGCCTCAGCCGGATCGAGCGAGGCGATGCCTTGCCAGCGATCGAGTTGAGGATCGCGGTGGATGTCCGGAACGCGCTGCTCGGACCGGAGGGGGCGGTCGCGATCTACGGTGCACAGAAGGGCGTGCGCGACTGGCAGGCTCCCGCGATCGAGGCGGCCCTCGCACGCTGGGCCGAGCGGCTGCACGCCGACCTCGGCCTGGACGTGGCGTCGATGCCGGGCGCGGGTGCAGGTGGCGGGCTCGCCTGCGGGTTGATCGCGGCGGTGCCGGGCGCGCGCATCGAGCCAGGGGCCGCGCTCGTCGGAGGGGTCGTCGGTCTGCGCGCTCGCATCGAGGCGGCGGACCTCGTGATCACGGGTGAGGGCACGCTGGACGCGCAGACGGCGTACGGGAAGGCGGTCGCGCACGTGGCGGCAACGGCTGCGGAGGCCGGCCGTCCCTGCCTCGCCGTGGCCGGGCAGATCGAGGCACGGCCACCCTCGATCGCGGATGCGGAGGCGGCGACGCCCGACCGCGCCAGCCGTGAGGCGACCCGGCATGACCCGACACCGACAGTCGAGGCGGCAGCAGGGCGGCTGCTGCGCCGGTGGCTGGCGCGCTAGACGCGAGCCGTCGTCACCATGGCGCTCATCGGGCTGCGGTGCGGGGATGCGCCGCCGAGTTCGGTCAGCCGTTCCCCGAGCCGCGTCGCGACCGTGGCGGCATCGATGGTGCCGCGCGCCTGCACCTCGCCGTAGATCGGGGTGCCGTAGACCAGGCCACGTGCAAACAGATCGACGCTCGCGCACTCCGCAGCCTGCTCGACCCGGCGCACCTCGACCTCCGCGAAGCCAGTCGTTTCAAGGAGTGCACGGATGGCTGTCCGGTCGGAGTACGAGAAGGGCATGTGGAAGAACGTCGGCGGGTCGTGGGGGAAGAGCATCGCGAGCGTCTCGTTGGTGATCCGGGCGAAGGGGTTGCGGTCCAGGCTGTCCCAGGTGTTCAGGAGCAACGTCCCGCCGGGCTTCAGCACGCGCCGTGCTTCGCGCATCGCCAGAGCCTTATCGGGGAAGAACATCACCCCGAACTGGCACACCACCACATCGAACGAGGCGTCTGGGAACGCCAATGCCTGCGCGTCTGCCTGCCGCCACTCGAGGCGCGGGTCCGCAGGGACCTCGGAACGGCCGATCGCGAGCATGTCCTCGCTGATGTCGGTGGCGACGAGGCGCGCGTCGGCGGGCAGGTGCTTGAGGAGTGCGCGGGTGACGACACCGGTCCCGGCAGCCGTCTCCAGCACCCGCATCCCAGTCGAGGCCGGCATGCGCGCAGCGAGGTCGCGGGCATACGGCTCGAACATGGTGGGGCAGAGGCCGTGGTGGTAGGCCTCCGGGCCCGGGCCGCTGAACGACGGTGCCTGGTCAGCCATCGAGCCCTCGCATCGCCAGGTTGTCGTGCCGACAGGCTAGCGCTGCCTGCAGTGCTCGCTAGGCCTGGCCGCGGAGGAAGTCGAGGATCAGCGCGCTGACGCGCTCCGGCTGTTCCTGCTGCACCCAGTGCCCCGCACCCTCCACGAAGTGGATGCCGCGGAAGTCCGTGCACGCGTGGTCGCGCATGCGTTCGAGGGCGCCCGGGGTCTGGTAGTTCCCCCAGTCCTGAGCGCCTGAAATGAAGCAGGCTGGGACATCGATGGTGCGCCCGGCGAACAGTGAAAGCTCGGCCGCGCCGTGTCCTGTGGTGCCGACTCGGTAGCCCTGCAGTCCGCCCTGGAAACCGGTGCGCCCGTACTCGGCGGCGAACACGGCGAGTTCGCGGTCGGGCAGCCACGCACACGCCTCGATCGCGGCCGCCGAGGGCATCTCGGCGGCGACTGTCTCAGCCATGCCCTTGTCGAGGTCCATCGTGTAGTAGCGCGGCAACTTGGCGAACTCTGTGGCGGCCGCGCCCTGCAGGGGATGCGGCTGGTTCTGCTTCCAGTCGGCGCTCTTGTGGTGGTAGTAGGCACGCAGGAAGGCGTGGACGCCTCCCGGCGCGTGCCACATGTTGTCGTTCGCTTCGCGCGTTGAGTAGTACGACCGGTAGTTCTTCCGTGGGGGGTTGAGCCTCGCCAGTTCCGCATCGAGGCCCGCTCGGGTGGGTGTGGTGGGTGCCACGACCTCCGCGGTGGCGGTGTTGAACGGCAGCCTGTCGACGCCACCAAAGGGCGCGCTCATCATCACGACCGAGCGGAACACGTCGGGCCTCGTGAGCGCGCAACCGGCGGCGACCGCCGCGCCGGCGTCGTGCCCGATGGCAGCCACCACCGACGAGACACCGAGGGCGGACACCAGCCAGAGGGCGTCCCGGACTTTGTTGAGCGTGGAGTACGGCGCGATGTCGTCGTCGTAGGTGGCATCGGTGCCGGACGTGCGGCCGTAGCCGCGGACATCCGGAGCGACCGCGTAGTACCCGGCCTCGGCGAGCGCGGGCAGCACCCTCCGCCACGAGTACGCGAGTTCCGGGAAGCCGT
This sequence comes from Dehalococcoidia bacterium, assembly GCA_004296805.1. Taxonomy (GTDB): domain Bacteria; phylum Chloroflexota; class Dehalococcoidia; order UBA2979; family UBA2979; genus SURF-43. The sequence goes on along the minus strand of SCVR01000184.1, from coordinate 17,529 downwards.
GGAAGAGCACCACGCACGGGCGGCCCGGAGTCTCGAAGCCGGCCTCGAGGATGTGGACCGTGGCGCCGTTCACGTGATGCACGAACCGCGAGCGGACGCCCGGTGGGAGTACCGACTGGTCGAGCGGTTCCATCGTCATCGGTCCCCTCAGAAGTAGCTCGGGCCAGGACCGGCCGGAAGCCGCCGCATCGTAGCGCTCCACGTACTTCGGCTCTCCCGCCCGTGCGCTGTCTGGGATTCGCGGACGGGCCACCTCGAATCCCGCGCGCCCGCTGGCGTTCCGTCAGCGGGCGGACACGATCTGGCGGAAAAACTGGCGATTCACCGCCCGAAGTGGCATCGAACCCCTTGACAGGGACGCGTCCGAGGTAAATGATGACCCGCGTAATCGCTTGAGCCGCCAGTGAGTCCGCCCGGGCCGCAGCGGCGGGGAGATCCTCGGAGGACCACGATGACTAAGGGTGAGTTGGTGGCACTCGTTGCCGCCCAGGCCGGTACCGGCAACGGCGACACGGAGAAGGTGCTGGACGCCTTCCGCGACGTGATCCAGGCCAAGGTGAAGGCCGGCGACGACGTCGCCTACCCGGGCCTCGGGAAGTTCAGCCGCGTCGCCCGCAAGGCGCGCATGGGCCGCAACCCGCAGACCGGCGCCGCCATCAAGGTCGCCGCGAGCAAAGCGCCGAAGTTCACCGCTGCCGCTGGCCTGAAGGCCATCGTCAACGGCGGGCCCGCGCCGAAGTTGGCGAAGGTCAAGTAAGCCCCAACCGAGGGGCCAGCCTCGCGACCTCGACAAGCCGCACCACCTTCGGGTGGTGTCGAGGCCGCGCCACGAGAGCCACCCGCCCGGGTGGCTCTCGCTTTGCCTGCCTCGGCGCTCATCTGGCGGAGCGTGACGTGGGTCCCGCCCCTGACCCCCACGGACAGGACATCTGGATTCGTTGACACTCACTACACCCGCGCCTACGCTCCGGAATCGGTGGGTAGTTGCCGTTTCCGGCACTGTTTTCATGCCTATCGACGGCGCGTTGGAAGGCCGAAATCCCGGTGAACGAGGCCAACGCACTCTTCTCGAACTACCTCGCGGTACTCCTCGGCGTCGGCATCGGCTTCATCCTCATCTTCACCGCGCTGATCGCCTCCCGGCTGCTCGCCCCGTTCTCCCCCGGCCGCGACAAGGGCACCACCTACGAATGTGGCATGCTGCCGCTCCGGCGCGCCTCTACCAACGTGGGTATGCGCTTCTACCTGTACGCGATCCTCTTCGTCATCTTTGACGTGGAGGCCATTTTCATCTTCCCGTGGGCTGTCTCCTTCGTGGCAGTCGGCGCATTCGCGTACTGGCTCATGGTCCTGTTCATCGGCATCCTCGCGCTCGGCCTTGGCTACGCGTGGAAGAAGGGGGCCCTCCAGTGGCGGTAGAGATGACCACCGCAGCGCCAGATGCGCCCGCGACGGCGCCGGCCACCGAGCCGATGACCTTCCCGGTCATCCCCGTGATGCCCACGGAGCACCCCCTGGAAGCCCCACGGCTTGCGCCGCTGGAGGTCGTACCGGGCCGGGCGCTCTACAAGCAGATCCTCCCGGGCATCGTGCAGGCGCCGTTGGACCTGCTGCTCGCGGCCGGCCGAAAGTCCAGCCTCTGGCCCATGACGTTCGGCCTCGCATGCTGCGCCATCGAGATGATCGCGACGTACATGTCGCACTACGACCTTGACCGCTTCGGCATCGTGCCGTGGCCGTCCCCGCGCCAGAGCGACGTGATGATCGTGGCCGGCACGGTGACGAAGAAGATGGCGCCGGCGGTCAAGCTGCTCTACGACCAGATGCCGAACCCCAAGTGGGTCATCTCCATGGGCGCCTGCGCCACCAACGGCGGGCCCTATACCCGTTACGACCGCGTCCTGCAGGGCGTGGACAAGATCATCCCCGTCGACGTGTACGTGCCCGGCTGCCCGCCGCGGCCTGAGGCACTGCTCGACTCGCTGCTCGCCCTCCAGGAACTCGTCATGGAGGAGCGCGGGAGCACGGGCCGATGACGACACAGGACCTGACCGGCACCATCTGGGCCGAAGTCGACCGCGCCCTCGCAGGCGTCACCGTCCGCGCTGAGCGCGGCGTGATGGACGTCATCGTCTACATCCCGCGGGACGAGATCATCCGCGGGCTGCGCGCGCTGAAGCGCGACGCCGGGGTCTCCTTCGACTACCTGCGCTCGCTGACGGCGGTCGACAACGAGGCCGAGGGGATGGACGTGGTCTACCACCTCTACTCGACGACGAGGAAGCACAACCTCACGGTGAAGACCACGCTCCCGAACGATGACCTCACGCTCGACACCGCGACCTCGGTGTGGCGGGGCGCGAACTGGCTGGAGCGCGAGACCGCCGAGATGTTCGGGATCCGCTTCCGCGGCCACCCGGACCCCCGCACACTGCTGATGCCGGAAGACATGGACGACACGTTCCCCCTGCGCAAGTCGCATCCCCTCGCGGAGATCGAAGTGCTGCAGGGTGAAGGCATGGGCTACACCGAGGAGGACCGATAGTGGTCGCCTCTCCGCAGCACGAGTTCGAGACGCAGGACCTCCTGATCAACGTCGGCCCGCAACACCCGTCCACCCACGGCGTGTTCCGCATGGTGCTGACGATCGACGGAGAAGTCGTGAAGGACGTGGTGCCGTACATCGGCTACCTCCACCGCGGGGCGGAGAAGCTCTGCGAGACCATGGACTTCCGCCAGGGCATCGGCTTCATGGACCGCACCGAGTACCTCGCGGCGCACAACGCAGAACTCTCGTACGTCATGGCGGTCGAGGCGCTCGCAGGCCTCGAGGTCCCTGACCGGGCGCAGTGGATCCGCACCATCCTCTGCGAGTTGAACCGCCTCTCATCGCACTTCATGTTCCTCGGTGCCTTCGGCATCGACGTCGGCGTGTTCGGCACACCGTTCATCTACGCATGGCGCGAACGCGAGGCGATCATCGACCTGTTCGAGGAGATCTCGGGCGACCGGATGATGTACGCCTACTTCCGCCCGGGCGGCCTCGCGTGGGATGTGCCGCTGAACTTCAAGGAGCGTGTCCGCGAGGTGCTGAAGAGCACGCGCCAGGGCATCAAAGACTTCGACGAACTCCTCACGCAGAACGAGATCTTCCGCGCCCGCACCGAGGGCATCGGCTACATCTCCGCCGAGGACGCGATCGACTGGGGCATGTCCGGCCCGTCCATCCGTGCCTCGGGAGTCGCTCTCGACGTGCGCCGTGACGAACCGTACCTGAAGTACGCGGACCTCGACTTCGATGTCATCACCGGCGAGAACGGCGACGTGTTCGACCGGTACTACTGCCGCCTGATGGAGATGCACGAGTCCGTGAAGATCATCGAGCAGTGCCTGGCGCGCCTCGAGCCCGGCCTGATCGTGCCGGACAAGATGCCGCGCATGCTGCGCGCCGCCCCCGGCGAGGTGTACATCCGCACCGAAGCGCCGCGCGGCGAGTACGGCATCTACATGGTGAGCAAGGGCGGGAACCGCCCGTACCGCCTGAAGGTGCGCAGCGCCTGCCTCTCCAACCTGCAGGCGCTGAAGCAGATGTCCGTCGACCAGTACGTGGCCGACGCGATCATCGTGCTGGGCTCGATCGACATCGTGCTGAGCGAGGTTGACCGCTAGTGAACAACTCGCTCTTCGGCTTCGAGATCAACGTCTGGCTGGACGCGCTCGCGCGTCTCGGCCTCATCGTGGGCGTGATGACCGTGGTGGCGATGGGCCTCATCTACGGCGAGCGCAAGATCCTCGCGCGGTTCCAGCAGCGAATCGGCCCGCAGAAGACAGGCCCGTTCGGTCTGCTGCAGTCCGTGGCGGACGCGATCAAACTGGTGGGCAAGGAAGACCTGCGCCCGAACGCCGCTGACCCGTGGACGTTCGAACTCGCCCCGTACTTCGTCTTCATCCCGATCTTCCTCGGGTTCGTCTCGCTGCCGTTCCTGCTGGGCGTGAACATCCGCCTGTTCGACCTCGGCCTGCTCTACTTCATCGCGGTCTCGTCGGTGAACATCGTCGGCTGGATCATGGCCGGCTGGGGCTCGGACAACCGCTACGCGATGATCGGCGGCATGCGTGCTGCGGCGCAGGCGATCTCCTACGAACTGCCGCTCGTCCTCAGCCTCGTCACCGTCGCGATGCTGGCCGGTTCGCTGAACCTCAAGGACATCGTCGAGGGCCAGGGCACCGTCCCGTACATCGCGTGGCTGCCGCTCGCCTTCGTCATCTTCTTCATCTCGACACTGGCCGAGATGAACCGCCCGCCGTTCGACATCCCGATCGGTGAGTCCGAAGTCGTCGGCGGCCCGTTCGTCGAGTACTCGGGCATCCGCTGGTCGATGTTCATGCTCGGCGAGTACGCCAGCCTCTGGATCCTCTCGGTGCTGACGGCGGCGGTGTTCCTGGGCGGCTACTCTTGGCCGTTCGGCGAGGACCTCGGCCGCGGCTACCAGCTGGTGCTCATGGCAGCGAAGTCCAGCCTGTACATCTTTGTGGTGTTCTGGGTGCGGGCCTCGATCCCGCGTCTCCGGATCGACCAGCTGATGTCCTACTCGTGGAAGATCCTGCTGCCGCTGAGCCTCGCGCAGGTGCTCGTGGTCGGGTTCGTGCGGGTGTACGAGCTGCCCGACATCTTTCTGGCGATCGAGGGCGTCTTCGGTCTCATCATCCTCGTCTCCCTCACCGGCCGCGCGGTGGCCAGCAACCGACGCCTCCCGGGCGCCGCGCGCACGATGCGAAGTGAGGCCGCCTGATGAAGGGCATCGCGAAGTCGCTGATGGTCACGCTCTCCACGTTCACGCGGAAGCCAGTGACCCGGGACTACCCGAACTACCACCGCCCGCTCCCGGAGCGCGACCGCGCGTTTCCCTTGCTGCTGTGGGACAAGGAAGTCGACGAACCATTCTGCACCGGCTGCCACGCCTGCGAGCGCGCGTGCCCGGTGGAGTGCATGACCGTCCTGATGAAGGACAACCCGAACCACAAGTCGAATGGTGGCGACTCGTCGCGCCGCAAGATCATCGACAAGTTCTGGATCGACTACGCGCGCTGCATGCGCTGCAACATCTGCGTTGAGGTCTGCAACTTCGACGCGATCGCCATGAACAACACCTGGCAGGGGCACGAGACCTCCGTCCACGACCGCAAAGACCTGGTGATGGACCTCCAGCAACTGCTGGCCCAGTCACACGGCGGCGCGATCAAGGAATGGGTCCCCACCCTCGGCCAGGCCAACGAGTAGATCGAGTAGGACGACGCGCGTGTTCGACCGTCTGCCTCTGCCGTCGCAGTTTGACCGCACGATCATCGCGGGGGGCACCGTGCTGCTCCTCGGCGCGACGCCGGTCCTCGTCGTCCTCGCCGCGTTGCTGGTCGTCGACCGCATCACGGCTCCGGAGTTCGTCTTCTTCCTCGCCTCGGCGGTGCTCCTCGCGAGCGCGGCCGGCGTCGTGCTGATGAAGAACATCGTGCACGCGGCGCTCTGCCTCGTCGTCACGTTGCTCGGCGTCGCCGCCATCTACCTGCTGCTGCTGACCGAGTTCCTGGCGCTGGTGCAGGTGCTCGTCTACGGCGGCGGCGTGGTCATCCTCCTCCTCTTCGGTCTCATGATGACCAACGCGCAGGATGACCCCGTGGTGACCGACGGATCCCAGAAGCCGTTCGCCTTCGGCGTCGCAGCGCTCATCGCCGGCGTCTTCATCGCGATGGCGCTCGACGCGCAGTGGGGCTCGCCTGAGGCGGCCATCATCCCGCTGCCGGACTTCGGAGCGCGCCTCTTCCGTGACTTCAGCCTGCCGGTGGTCATCGTGGCGGTCCTGTTGGACATCGCCTTCACCGGTGCCTTCGTGAACGCACGGCGCGCCGATGCGGCCAGCGCCGCCCGAGGGGAGGCGCGATCGTGATCCCGCTGGAGAACTTCCTCGTCCTCTCTGCGCTCCTATTCGCGTTCGGTCTGTTCGGCGTGCTCTCGCGCCGCAGCGCCATCCTCATCCTGATGTCGGTCGAGCTGATGCTCGCCGCGGTGGCCATCAACTTCATCGCGTTTGCCTCATACCGAGACACCGAGGCCTTCAGCGGCCTTGTGTTTGCACTCTTCGTGATCACCGTCGCCGCGGCCGAAGTCGGCCTGGCGCTCGGCATCGTGCTCCGGCTCTTCCGCGAGCGGCGAACCGCGAACGTGGACGAGGCGAGCAGCCTGAAGTGGTAGGACGCCGGTCGGCCGGCCTCGCGTAACGGCGAGGGCGGACGCACCGGGCGGGAAGGACGCCCAGCGTGGGCATGCAGTTCGGCATGGAGCAGGTGTGGGTGCTGCCGGCGATCCCGGCGGTGCTCTTCGTCGTCCTCGCGCTGCTGAACCCCCTCATCCCGCGCCGCGGCGACTTCCTCGCGGCGCTTGGCATGGCCACCGTGGTCGCGCTCGTGTTCGTCGTGATGAAGGACTACGCCTCGGTCTTCCACGGCGGCGAGTTCGCGCCGGAGGGCAAGAACGCCTTCTCCTTCGACTGGGTGAACATCGGCCAGGGCTTCTTCACCATCCAGTTCTCGACCTTCGTCGACGGGATCACGATGGTGATGCTGCCCGTCGTGACGATCGTCGCGACGATGGTCATCGTTTACTCCATCGGGTACATGCACGGCGAAGTCCGCTACGGCTGGTACTTCGCGGTCCTCTGCCTCTTCGTCTCAGCGATGCTCACGCTGGTCGTCGCGGGCAACCTCATCCAGCTCTACCTGGCATGGGAGGGCGTGGGCCTCGCCTCCTACCTCCTCATCGGCTTCTACTGGGAGCGCCAGTCCGCGGCTGAGGCGGCGAAGAAGGCGTTCATCACCACCCGCATCGGCGATGTGGGCCTGCTGATCGGCATCATCCTGTTGTGGCGTGCTACCGGGACGTTCGACATCCAGGGCATCATCGAGGCCGCCAAGAACCACGAGATCGGCGAGAAGTACCTCACCGTTTCGATGCTGTTCCTCTTCATGGGTGCCGTCGGCAAGTCCGCGCAGTTCCCGCTGCACGTCTGGCTGCCGGACGCGATGGAAGGCCCGACGCCGGTCTCCGCCCTCATTCACGCGGCAACGATGGTCGTCGCTGGTGTCTACCTCGTCGCCCGCTTCTCCCCCGTCTACGCCGAGGTGCTCGTCGCGCGTGACGTCATCCTCTACACCGGCCTGATCACGGCGGTCATGGCGGCCTCGATGGGCCTCGTGTCGAGCGACATCAAGCGAGTGCTCGCGTACTCGACGGTCTCGCAGTTGGGGTTCATGTTCGTTGCGCTCGGCTCGGGTGCTGTGACCGCGGCGATGTTCCACCTGTTCACGCACGCCTTCTTCAAGGCGCTCCTCTTCCTCGGCTCCGGCTCCGTAATCCACGCGACGCACAAGCAGGAAGTCGAGAGCCTGGGCGGGCTGCACCGGAAGATGCCGTTCACGGCCGCGGTGTTCTCGATCGGCTCGCTCGCCCTCGCCGGCATCCCGATCTTCGCGGGCTTCTGGTCGAAGGACGAAATCCTGCACGAGACGCTGAACGAGGCGCCGATCGCGGTCTACGTGATCCTCGCCGGCACGGCGATGCTCACTGCCATCTACACCACGCGTCTGGTGCTGCTGACCTTCTTCGGCGCGCCGCGTGACCACCACGCCTTCGACCACGCGCACGAGTCACCGATCATCATGAACGCGCCGCTCGCCATTCTCGCCGTGCTGGCCACGGTGTCTGGCTTCTTCGTGTTCGACCAGGTCGGCAAGGCCCTCGGCTTCCCGGGCGGCATCGGCGCAAACGTGTTCCTCGAGCACGCGCACCACTTCACGGAGCCGGACTACGCCTTCGCCTCGGTCGCGACGCTGATGTCGCTGATGGGCATCGGCATCGGTTACGCCTACTGGCACGGTGACGCGAAGCGCGCCGTGGCGGCCCGAGGCTGGGCGCCGGACCTGCACGCGCTGCTGGTCAACCGCTACTACATGGACAACCTGTACCAGGGGATCATCAACCGGGTGATCCTCGGCGCCGGTTCCCTGATCGCCTGGTTCGACAAGAAGGTCGTGAACGAAACCGGTGTCGACGGTGGGGCACAGACCGTGTCCTACCTCGGGTACCGCCTGAAGTTCCTCCAGACCGGGCGCATCCCCAACTACGCCTTCGGCATGGCGCTTGGCGTACTCGTGCTCGCCATCGTCGCCATCGGAAACGCATAGCAGGAGTCGAGAGAAACCCATGACGTCCAACGACGGATACGTCCTGCTGGCGCTCATGCTCGTGCCCCTCGGCACGGCCGGCCTGCTCATGCTCATCCCGAGCAAGGAGCGCGCGGCCATCGTCGGCCTCACCGCGCTCTCCAGCCTCTCGATGTTCGTCATGGCCCTGTACGTCTTCTGCCGCTACTCCTTCAGTGGCGACAGCGACTCCATGTTCCAGGGCACACTCGCCTGGACCTGGATGGAGAACGTCGGAGTCCTCGGCGACAAGGGCATCCAGCTGAAGGTCGGCGTGGACGGCATCGGTGCGTCCCTCGCGCTGCTGACCGGCATCGTCACCGTCCCCGCGACGTGGGTGTCATGGAAGATCCAGAACGGGCTGAAGGACTTCTTCATCCTGCTCTACATCCTGGTCGCGGGCGTCTTCGGCGTGTTCGTCCTGACCGACCTCTTCTTCTGGTTCCTCTTTTACGAGGTCGCCCTCCTGCCGATGTACCTGCTCATCGCCGTCTGGGGCTCCACGCGCAAGGAATACGGCGCGATGAAACTGATGATGATGCTGATGGCGGGGTCCATCTTCATCTTCACGGCCATCTTCGCCCTCTTCACCCACGTCGGCGCCGGCACCTTCGACATGGAAGTGTTGATCGACGCGCAGAAGACCGAGGGTTTCCAGAAGACGTTCTTCCCGCTGGTCGCCATCGGCTGCGGCGTCCTCGGGGCGATGTTCCCGCTGCACTCGTGGTCGCCGGACGGCCACGCCTCCGCACCCACGGCGGTCTCCATGCTCCACGCGGGCGTGCTGATGAAGGTCGGCGCGTTCGGTGTCTTGCGCCTCGGCTTCCAGATGATGCCGGATGGCGGCGCCTACTGGGCGCCCGCACTCATCGTCGTCGGCATCGTCGCCGCGATGTACGGCGCGATCAGCGCACTGAAGCAGACGGACATGAAGCTGATGATGGGCTTCTCCTCGGTCTCGCACATGGGCTACGTCTTTATCGGGCTCGGCACGTTTAACTCGATCGGCTGGACGGGCGCCGTGCTCCAGATGACCGCCCACGGATTGATGACGGCCCTCTTCTTCCTCCTCATCGGTGGCATGTACGACCAGTCGCACAACCGCGAGATCCCGAACTTCTCCGGCATGGCGAAGCAGATGCCCATCTGGTCCGTGTTCTTCATCCTTGCCTCGCTCGCGTCGCTCGGCTTGCCCGGGATGTCCGGCTTCATCGCCGAAGTGCACATCTTCATCGGCGCGTTCCGCGCGTACCCGGTGGTGGGCGGCCTCGCTGTCCTGACGGCAGCCATCACCGCCACCTACCTGCTGCGCATGCTGGCGCAGGCCTTCTTCGGCGAGATGAACGAGCGCTGGACAGGACTGCACGAGATCACCGTGATGGAGCGCGCCGGGGCGACCGTCCTGGCCGCGGCCATCCTGACGCTGGGGCTGTGGCCCACACCGTGGATTGACCGCATCACGCCGTCGATCATTCACATCCCGGGGGTCACCCTCTAGCGAGGGCCGCGGGCGCGATCGAGACGGGATCGGGGAGGACGAACCGTGACGGACATCATGGGCAACGGGCTGAACATGCAGTACTCGCTACTGCTGCCCGAGATCCTGCTCGGCCTCACGGCCTTCCTCGTCGTCTTCGCTGACCTGTTCAGCGCCGAACTGAAGATCGGCTACCGCCTGCTCCCGCTGCTCACCGTGGCCGGCCTCGTCGCCGCGCTCGCGGCGAGCCTCATCCTTGCGGACCAGAACAGCGACTTCGCCATGCTCGTCACGGTCGACGCCTTCACCACGTTCTTCCGTGTGCTGTTCTGCGCCGTCGCGATCGCGCTCATCATCGGCTCGCACGAGTACATCGAGTCCCACGTCAACCACCCCGGCGAGTTCTTCGCCCTCCTGCTCCTCTCGACGGCGGGCGCCTCCTTCATGGCCGGCGCGCGCGACCTCCTGACCGCCTACCTCGCCGTCGAGGTGCTCTCGTTCTCGCTGTACATCGCCGTCTCACTCGGCCGGAACGACCCGCGTTCGGGTGAGGCCGCACTGAAGTACGTCCTGCTTGGCGGCGTCGCCTCGGCCTTCCTGCTCTACGGCCTGTCGTTCATCTATGGCGTCGCCGGATCGACGCAGTACGCCACCATCGCCGAGGCGCTGGGCGGCGATGTCTCCGCCGTCCGCGGCGAACTCGTGCTCGGGCTCGTCCTGATCGTCGCGGGCCTCGGCTTCAAGGCTTCGGCGGTCCCGTTCCATATGTGGACGCCGGACGCGTACGAGGGCGCCCCGATCCCGGTCACGGCCTACCTCTCCGCCACGTCGAAGGCAGCGACGTTCGCGTTGCTCCTGCGCTGGTTCGCTGGCCCCCTGCTCCCCGCCATCAACGAGTGGCAGTGGATGATCGCCGTCCTCGCCACCGCGACGATGGTGCTCGGCAACCTCGTCGCACTGCAGCAGCGCAACATCAAGCGCCTGCTCGCCTACTCCTCCATCGCGCAGGTGGGCTTCATGCTCATGGCGCTGGTGGGGATGTCCCAGATCACGGCGGGCGGCCTGCTCGTCCACCTCGGTGGCTACCTGATCACGAACCTGACCGTCTTCATCGCGGTCATCCACTTCTACAACCGCACGGGCAAGGAGCAGATCAGCGACTTCAAGGGCCTCGCGCAGACGAACCCCTACCTGGCGCTCGTCATGACCGCCGGCCTCTTCTCGCTCGCCGGCATGCCGCTGCTCGTCGGCTTCTTCACGAAGTTCATCCTCTTCCAGTCAGTGGTCGAGGCGGACTTCCTCTGGCTCGTGGTCGTCGCGGTGGTGGCTTCCACCATCTCGCTCTTCTACTACCTGCAGGTCATCAAGCAGATGTACCTCTACCAGCCCGATGGTGACCCGGCCCGCTGGCGTCTCACCCCCACGGGCTACCTCACCACCGGCGTCCTGCTCGCAGCCGTCGTCGTCCTCGGCGTCTGGGGCACCCCGCTCTACGAGGTCGCTGACCACGCTGCTGCCGCCCTCTTCCCCGCCTAGCCCGCTAGGCACGCACCTACCAACGAGGCCCGGCAAACAGCCGGGCCTCGTTGTTGTTCGGCCGGATGGCGCTCCGCCTGTGGAGGGTTATCCGAGGCGCCGCAACAGTGCGTTCCGCGTGAGTGTCGCCATCGGATGCACCTGCTGGCGCTCGCGCACTGCTTCCTCCGTGCGGAGGTCGAGGTAGAGCAGTGCTGCGCGCTCGAGCGATGCCACCTTGCCGTCGTCTCCGGTCGCTGCATCGAGGACGGACTGAAGCGCGGGCCACCGTTCGACTTTGTGCGGGTCGACCTTGTCTGCGATGAACATCGCCCAGGCCTCGGCCGAGTAGTCCGGGTGCCCGGTCGTGTGCCACCAGATCGCGTCGAACACGCGCGGGTCATCGATCTCGAACCGTTCCGTGAGTTCCAGAGCGCCCAACGGGCCATGGAGGATCACCGGCACCGCGCGTTCGATCGGGTCGATCGTGAGCCCTCGTTCAATCGCGCGACCGAGGAGTTCCTGCTCCGGCATCGCCCGCAGGACGTCGTGCCCCACCGCCATCAGCCGCGCCAGCGGGACATCGAGGCCGTGCAGGGTGGCGAGCCGATCCGTCAGGGCCACGACCCGGTCGATGTGGGCGAGCAGCCCGGCCGGGACCTCTGCGGCGATGCGGTCGCGGAGGGTGCGTTCGGCTTCGGTGGAGTGGGACATCAGCCGCGGCTCCCCTAAGGGTTTGCGCGAAGAGCGGGAAAGAAACACCACGAATCGGGGAAACACCGATACGTGGCCTTCACATCGAATTCTTATGGTAGGCCTCGGCTGGCGGAGGTTGGAGATGCTGCAAGCGCAGCGTTCATCCGGGCGCGGGATCTCGTGGCGGCTACCCGCGGTCGCCGCGGCACGCGCGCTTCCCGGCACACTGGCCGGTGCGCTCCGCGACCGCACGGTGGCCACCGCCCTCGCGGCCGGCGCACTCTCCTGGATCGTCGTCGCGCAAGCCGTCGAGGCCCGTCACCTCGTGGTGGGCGTCATGCTCCACCTCGGGTTGCTCGCCGCTGGTGGTGCCACGGCGATGGTCGCGATGTCCCGCGCACGACGCGCGAACGATGCCGCCACCCAGGGTGTTGTGCATGACCTGCGCGGCCCGCTGGTAAGCCTCCAGGCCACCCTCGAACTGCTGGCGAGCGACGGCTTCGGCACGCTGCCGGCGGCGGCGCGCGACGTCGCGTTGCGTGCTGCCGCCACGTCCGGGCATGCCGCCGATATCGTCGACCACACGTTCCGCCGCGCGAGCACGGTGGCCGCGGACCTTGATGCGGTCCTGCATTCGACGCTCGCTGCCCTGGATGTGCAGGTGCGTTCGGCCGGAGCCACTGTCGAGCTCGCCTCGCTGCCGCGAGTCGCAGCCGATCCTGCCGCGCTGTTCCGCGTATTCGTGAACCTGCTCCAGAACGCCCTGAAGTACCACCAGCCGGGCCGTGCTCCGCGCATCACCGTGACGGCCAGCGTCGATGGTGCGTGGGCCACGATCGCAGTCGCGGACGACGGCATCGGCATCGCACCGGCGGAACGCACACGGGTCTTCGAGATCCACTACCGCACTGCCTCGGGCATCGCGCGCGCCGGTGGCGAAGGCCTCGGCCTCGCGACCGTCGCGCGGCTGATTGGCGAAGCGGGCGGCACGGTCTGGGTCGATCCAGAGCCAGGGCGGGGCACCACGATCCGGGTGCGGTTGCCCCTGGCCTGACGTTTGGCTGAATGCCCCACATGACGTTCGTCCCGGTCGGCACCACTAGGTTCGCCCACGCTCACATGGTTCTCAAAGCGACGTACACTTCGCTCGCGTCTGGGGGATGGCGCGTCAGTAGAGGAGTACGTGATGCGGACGTTGCGGTTGGTGCTGCTGGCGGCAGCCTGTGTCTCTGTGGTGACACTGGCCGGCTGCTCCAAGGGCAATGATGACCAGAAGAAGCAGATCGAGGAACTGACCAAAAAGGTCGACGCCCTCAACAAGGCGATCGTCATTGACGCGAACGGCAACGCGAGACTGGCCACGCCGACGCCTGTCGCGATCGCTGAGTACAAGCAGTACGGCTTCGGATTGCCCGTGCCGTCCAACGTGAAGGTCACGGCGGCCGGCCTCAGCGGCAAGGACGCCTCGAACGACAGCGGCAGCGTCGTCGCGTCCTCTGGTGGCACGAGCCTGCTGCTGGTCTGGAGCAAGGCGAACCCGCCACTCACCTCGCAGGAGTCCGTGGTGGGCGCGTTTAACGTCCTGCAGTCACTGACGCAGGCGAAGTTCGAGGCGATGGGCGCCGGCCAAGGCCTGACCGTCGACAACCAGCCTGGCTCATATGGCACCTTCGTCACACGTGACGTGAAGGGCACCATCGACGGCGTCGGCATCATCGGTGGTTGGGTCTGCCCGAACGACAAGCGCTCGTACGCGATCACGGTCACGGGCAAGGACCTCGACCCCGTGCAGCAATCCTTCGTCTACCTGACGAACGGGTTCCGCTGCGAATCAGGTAAGACACAGACTGCTCCCGCAGCGACTCCGACGCCGACCGCGACCGGCACAGCCCGGCCATCGGCCACGCCGGCGCGATAGCGCCTCCGGCCACCGTTCGAGGCAGGAGAAGACCGATGATCCATATCCGAGTCCGACGCAGGACATGGCGCCGCCTCTGGCAGGTCGCGCTCGTTCTTGGTTTGTTGACGATCTTCGCGGGCTACGCGGGCACGGCGATGACTTACGCGCAGGTTCCGCCAGGGCCTCCTCCGGGGGGCCCTCCGCCAGGCCCTCCGCCAGGCCCTCCGCCTGGTCCTCCGCCTGGTCCTCCACCCGGTCCTCCACCCGGTCCTCCACCCGGTCCTCCGGCGGGCGGTCCCCCTCCGGGTGGTCAGCCCGGCGGTCCTCCTCCGGGTGGTCAGCCCGGCGGTCCCCCTCCGGGTGGTCAGCCCGGCGGTTCCCCTCCGGGTGGTCAGCCTGGTGGTCCTCCTCCGGGTGGTCAGCCCGGCGGTCCTCCTCCGGGTGGTCAGCCCGGCGGTCCTCCTCCGGGTGGTCAGCCTGGTGGTCCTCCTCCGGGTGGTCAGCCCGGCGGTCCTCCTCCGGGTGGTCAGCCTGGTGGTCCTCCTCCGGGTGGTCAGCCCGGTGGTCCTCCTCCGGGTGGTCAGCCTGGTGGTCCTCCTCCCGGTGGTCAGCCTGGTGGGCTTCCTCCGGGTGGTCAGCCCGGTGGTCCTCCTCCGGGTGGTCAGCCCGGTGGTCCTCCTCCGGGTGGTCAGCCTGGCGGTCCGCCTCCGGGTGGTCAGCCCGGCGGGCCTCCTCCGGGTGGTCAGCCTGGTGGTCCGCCTCAGCCGCCACCGTTCAACACGAACACGCTCACGCAGGGGCCGAATAACAACCTGAACTTCTTCGGTGGTGGCCCGAACGCGGGTGGCGCTCCCGGCGGCCAGCCGCTTCCGGGCGGCGCACCGGTAGGCTTCGGCGGGCTCTTTACAGGCCCCGCTGGCCCCGGCACGCCCGGTGGTGCTCCCGGACAACCGGGCGGTCAACCTGGCGGACCTCCTCCCGGTGGTCAGCCCGGTGGTGATTTCCGAGGCTTCTTGCCGGCAGGTCCCGGTGGTGCTCCCGGTCAGCCGGGCGGTCAGCCCGGTGGACCTCCAGGTGGCCAGCCGGGTCAACCGGGGGGTCAGGCGGGTCAACCCGGTGGCGCCCCCAACGGGCAGGGTGTGGGTCTCTTCGGCCTCTTTACGCCAGGTGGTCCGCCTCCGGGTGGTCAGCCAGGTCAGCCGGGCGGTGGTCAGCCGGGTCAGCCCGGTGGGCCACAGGCAGGGCCCGGCGGTGATGCGCGTGCGTTCTTCTTTGGCGGCGGGGCTCCGCCTCCGGCTGGTCCGGGCGCTCCAGGTCAGGGTGGTCCCGGGGCTCCGGGCGCACCGGGTGGTCCGCCACTTGGTGGTGGCCCGAACGCGGGCCTCAACTTCTTCGGCGGTGGATTCCCGGGTGGCCAGCCGCCCGCGGGCAGCCCAGGTGCGCCGGGTGGCCCGGCGGGCACGGGCAATGCTCCGGGTGGTAACCCCGGCCAGCCGTTCTCGGGCTTCTTCTTCCCCGGTGCGCCGGGCGCTCCCGGTGGGCCGGGTGGCGCTCCGGGCCCGGGTGGGCCGGCGATTGGTGACTTCCGCGGCTTCCTGCCGGCGGGTCCCGCCGGAGCGCCGGGTGGTGCACCGGGTCAGCCCGGCGGACCTCCGGGTGGTCAACCCGGTCAGTCGGGTGGTGGCCAGCCGGGTGCCTTCGGCGGCGGGTTGTTCTCGCTGTTTGGGCCGGGTACGGCGCCGTTCGCGCAAGGCCCGAGTCAGGGCGGGCCGGTTGGTGGCGCTCCGGGTGGTCCGGGCGCTCCGGGGAACCCCCCGCCAGGTGGTCAACCCGGTCAGCCGGGCGGGCCGGGCCAGAATGGCCCGGGCGGTGACGCGAAGGCGTTCTTCTTCGGCGGTGGCGCGCCGCCGCCGGGTGGCCCGGGCGGACCTCCGGGCGGGCCGCCTTCTCTGGGTGCAGGTCCGAACACCGGAGTGAACTTCGGTAGCGGGCTCATTGGTGGTGGCCAGAACGGGCCGAAGGGTCCGGGCGGGTTCACCTGGAACGGCTTCACCAGCATCCCCGCGGAGGGCTGTGGCCCCGGTGGGGCGGCTGGCTGTGGAAACCAGAACAACCCGGTTCCCGTCGGTGGCCCCGATCGAGGTTTCCTGCCGCCGCCAGCCGGTGGGCCGCCTGCGGGCGGCGCTTCGGGGGCACCGGGTGCTCCAGGTGCTCCGGGTGCGCCTCCTCCGGGTGGCGCACCGGGGGCTCCAGGTTTGTTCTCGCTTTTCACCCCGGGGGGCGCTCCGCCTCCGGGTGGTAGCCCTGCTGGCGGTGCGCCGGGTGCCCCTGGCACTGGTGGCCCGGTCGATGGCAGGTCGTTCTTCTTCGGTGGTGGCGGCGCCGGTGGTCCCGGCGGTGCACCGGGTGCGCCTCCGCCAGGTGGTGGTGCCCCGGGCGGTGGTGCGCCGGGCGGGCCTCCCGCAGGTGGGCCGCCGGCCACTGGTGGTTTCTTCGCGGGAACCGGGGTCACGCCGCCTGCCGGCGGTGGTGCACCGGGTGCTCCGGGCGGTCCTCCTCCGGGCGCTCCGCCGACGAGCGGTGGCTTCTTCGCGGGCACCGATGCCGCGCCGCCTCCGTTCGGCGGGACACCGGGTGCCCCCGGTGGCCCTCCAGGTGGGCCTCCGACGGGTACACCGCCGACGAGCGGTGGGTTCTTCGCAGGGACCACGATCCAGTAGGCAGCATCGAGGTCATCTCGAACGCCAAGCATCAGGAGGGCGCCTCGCCAGAGGCGCCCTCTCTGTGCTGTGTGTTGTCCACCGTGCCTGTTCAGGTTCCTGACATTTTCAGCGCCCGACCTCCCCGTGGATAACCTGTCCCACGCTCAGGCGTGCCTGCGGTACGCTCGCGGCCTTCCCTGATCGAGGGCGATCACGCCTCGATCCTCGCGCCGCACCCCCCTTGCGGGGGTTAGAACAAATGTTCTACTCTCCCTCTCCTGACGAGGCCATCAGGCCGCGCGGAGGGGGAACACATGGACACCGGCTGGGGCGACCTCTGGCACGGGCTCGGCGTTGCACAGCAGGCCACGCTCCTCACGGGCGGGGTCGCAAACGCCGTCTACTTCGCGCATCGAGCACTGGCCGAGCGCGGTGCTGTACGCCTCGCCGCGAGTGTCCTCGGCGTGCTCTTCGGCGGCGTGGCGCTGGAGGCCACCGCACGCCTCGATGACACCGGCACGACGCAGGAGATCGTCCGCCGCGCGCCGCTGCTCGGCGCCACCCTCGTTGCCCTCGCGATCGTCGTGTTGCCGCGAGGTGCGCGATGACCGCCGCGGGCGCGCTCACCGCTGACCTCGAGGCTGGCCGGTACGAGGCCGCGGCGCTCCGCCTGCTCGCAGGCTTCCTGATCGCGCTGCGCGATACCGCCCCGCCCGCACGCGAGGCGATGCTCACGCTCCTCACACGCGAGGGTGCATCTGGCAGCGAAGGCGGCCGGCTGTGACTGACGCGCGCGACACGTTCTACGACCGTGTCCTCGACGCCGCGGGACGCGATGCCCTCGCTGCCGCGCGCGAGGTCGTCGGCATCGACAGCGAGGTCGCGCTGCTGCGCGTGCTCGTACGACGCCTCATCGAAGAAGGCAACCCGGACCCGAAGATGCTGCAGTCCGGCATCCGTCTGCTGATTCAGGCGCTCGCCGCGCA
>SCVR01000183.1 GCA_004296805.1 Dehalococcoidia bacterium | reverse complement strand
GCTCTTCCGATCTACCAGCAGGCGGTTGCCCGCGTGGACGACCTTTGCGAGGTCCGGAAGGATCGGGTTGGTTACGCCCGTCGAGGTCTCGTTGTGCGTGATGAAGACGGTCGTGATCGCCGGGTTCTTCTTGAGGGCGTCCTCGATCTGGTTCACGTCCGCAGCGGTACCCGCCTCGAACTTCAACTCCGTCAACTTACCGCCGTAGATCTTGACGAGGTTGATGAAGCGGTCACCAAACTCGCCGATGGAAACGACGAGGACTTCCTCGCCCGGTGCCATCAGGTTCACCACGGCGGCTTCCATCGCACCGGTACCGGAGGCGGAGAGCGTCAGCACATCGTTCTTGGTCTGGTAGACCTTCTTCACGCCCTCGGTGGTTCGCGCGGCCATCGCAGCGAACTCGGGCCCGCGGTGGTTGATCATGGGGGCGGCGCCGGCTTCCGCGACCTCCACTGGGACGGAGGTGGGACCGGGGATGCGCAGGTTGACCACGGGTGGCTCCTTGGGACGACAACGAGTGCTTCAGAGATCGATGACGGGCGCCTCAACAGCGCCCAGCCAGAGTCTTACGGACGACATCGATAGGATCAATGAACGAACGTCCGCCCACCCGCGGCGCGGGGCTCTCCATCATGCGCCCGGACCCTCCCGCCTACAATCGTGATGCGTCTGCTCAGCATCGAGATAGGCCCGACCGCGCCGGGGACTGACTGTGACCGAAACCACCTCGAACCCCTACCGCGACCTGCCGTCTGTCGACCGCGTCCTGGCCGACCCACGGGTCGCCGCGCTCGTCCTCGAACGCGGGCACGCCCCCGTGGCCGGACTCGCCCGTGAGGTGCTGGACTCCTACCGAGCCTCGATTGCCGCCTCGGAGGCGTCCGCCGCCCCCGGCGTCATCGAGGCCGTGCTTGCCCGTGCCGAGGCGCTTCGGCCGTCCCTCCGCAGCGTGGTGAACGCCACTGGTGTCATCATCCACACGAATCTGGGACGCGCACCGCTCGCCCGGGCGGCCATCGAGGCCATCATCCAGGTGTCGGCGGGGTACTCCAACCTGGAATTCGATCTGGAAGCTGGCGAGCGCGGCACGCGGTTCGGCCACCTCGACCGGACGTTATGTCACATCAGTGGTGCCGACGCGGGCATCGCCGTCAACAACAACGCATCCGCTCTGCTCCTGGCGCTGGCCGCACTCTGCCGCGACCGCGAGGTCATCATCAGCCGCGGGCAGCTGGTGGAGATCGGCGGCGGCTTCCGGATTCCGGACGTCCTCCGGCAGTCGGGGGCGACCCTCGTCGAGGTGGGCACCACGAACCGCACCTACGTCCGTGACTACGCCGAAGCGATCACGGACCGGACGGCCGCCATCCTGCGAGTGCACTCCTCGAACTTCCGTGTCGTGGGTTTCACGGAACAGCCAACGCTCGCGGGACTCGCCTCGCTGGCGCGCGAGCGCGGGCTGCTGTTGCTCGACGACCTCGGCAGTGGCGCACTGCTCGACACCCGCGCCTACGGCCTCGCCGCTGAGCCGCTCGTGCAGGACTCAGTCCGCGCGGGAGCCGACGTCGTCCTGTTCTCCGGCGACAAGCTCCTCGGCGGACCGCAGGCCGGGATCGCGGTGGGGAGCGCCGAGGCGATCGGCGCGATGCGACGGCACCCGCTCGCCCGAGCCGTGCGGATCGATAAGGCGAGCATCGCCGCCCTCGCCGCGACCCTCGATCACTACGCCAAGGGTGACGCTGAACGCGAGGTCCCGGTCTGGCGCATGATCGCCCTCCCCGCCCCGGTGATCGAGGCGCGGGCACGCCGCTGGGCAGAAGCCTGCGGCGCGCGCGCGAGCGTCGAGGCATGTGAGTCGACAGTCGGCGGGGGATCGCTCCCCGGTGAATCCCTGCCCTCGTTCGGTTGCGCCATCGACGCACCCGAAGGTGCGGACGCGTTCGCTGCAGCGCTCCGCGCCGCCAGTCCGCCGATCGTGGCACGGATCCACGAGGGGCGCGTGTGGCTCGATCCCCGGACGGTCGCCCCGGAAGCAGATGCGCACGTCCAGGACACCCTGACCTCTCTCCTGAGCGAAGCCGGCCGTGGACGATAGGGCAATCACCGTCCTTGAACTGCCCGCCGTCCTCGAACGGTTGGCCGGACAGACCGCGTTCTCAGCGGGCCGCGAAGCCGCGCTCGCGTTACGGCCGGCGAGCGAGATCGAAGTGGTGCGCGCCCGCCAGCAGGAAACCGCCGAGGCGATCACCCTCGACCGTCTTGGCGTGACGATTCCCCTCGCCGGGGCGCGCGAAGTGCGCGACCGAGCCGACGCTGCCGCGCGAGGCTCTGTCCTGACGCCCTCGGAACTACTCGACATCGCCTCGCTTGCGCGGGCGGCGATGACGGCGCGCCGCGTCGTCCTCCGTCAGGAAGCCGATGCGCCGCGCCTCGCGCGAGTGGCCGCGGGCATCGGTGAACTGGGGCCGCTGCGAGCCCTCGTCGAGGACGCCATCGACGACCGTGGAGGGGTACGAGACTCCGCCAGTCCTGAGCTGGCCCAGATCCGTCGCGAGTCCAACGCGTCGCACGAACGCCTGAAGTCACGCATGGAAGCCATCGCCGGCGCCTCCGGCATCCGGAACGCGCTTCAGGACGCCATCGTCGTCATGCGCGACGGCCGGTACGTCCTGCCCGTGAAGGCGGACTTCCGAGGCGCGGTCCGCGGTGTAGTGCATGACACCTCCGCGTCCGGGGCCACCGTGTACGTGGAACCGCTCGCAGTCGTCGAACTCGGGAACGAGTGGCGAGAACTCCAGGTCCAGGAACGGCACGAGGTCGAACGCATTCTGCGTGACCTCTCCGCCGCCGTCGGCGAACAGTCGGCTGACCTCCACGATGCCGTCGTGCGCCTCGCCCATCTCGATGTCGCGCAGGCGAAGGCGCGCCTCGCGGTCGCCCTCGATGCCACCCATCTGGCGACGCAGGGCCCGAGCCAGCGCTGGCTTGTTGATGCACCTGCTGAGTACCGGCTGGTGGAAGCCCGGCATCCACTGCTGCACCCACCGGTCGTGCCCACCTCGATCCGCGTGGGTGGCGACTTCGACGCGCTGCTGATCACGGGGCCAAACACCGGTGGCAAGACCGTGGCCCTCAAAACGGCAGGGCTGCTGTGCCTGATGGCACTCACGGGGCTGGCGGTCCCCGCGGCTCCGGGATCGCAGATCCCGGTCTACTCGGCGGTGTTTGCGGACATCGGTGACGAACAGTCGATCGAGCAGTCGCTCTCGACGTTCTCCGGCCACATCACGTCGATCATCGACATCATCGAGCGCGCCGGCCCGGGGTCGCTGGTGCTGCTTGACGAGATGGGGGCCGGCACCGACCCGACCGAGGGCGCCGTGCTCGGTATCGCGATCGTCGAGCGGCTCGTGTCGCAGGGTGTGTCGCTGATCGCGACGACTCACCACTCCGAGCTGAAGGTGTACGCACACCAGACACCTCGAGTCCGCAATGCCTCGGTCGAGTTCGACATGGAGACGCTGCGCCCCACGTACCGCCTCACCATCGGCCTCCCTGGCCAGTCGAATGCGCTCGCCATCGCCAGCAACCTCGGTATGCCGTCCGACGTCATCGCACGGGCGCGCGCCGGCCTCTCCAGCGAGACGCGCGAGATGGAGTCGTTGTTGGGCGACCTCCGCGCCCAGCTCACTGCCGCCGAGGAACAGGCAGCGCGCGCCGCGGCCGACGCCGCGATCGCCGAGGCGCTTCGCACCGACCTTGAGCGGCACATCCGCGAGACCCGAGACGAACTCACCCACCTCCGGGAGGAGGCGCGCCAGCGCGCCCGGCGCCAACTGCGCGACGTTGAGCGCCTCGTGGACCGCACGCGTCGCGAGGTCGAATCGGCCCGCCTCGAACAGGCGAAGGCTGACCTCGAACGAGTGCGGGGAGCCGTCGCGCGCGTCGAACCGTCTCCACCCGCCGCCGCGGAAGTGCTGGAAGAGGTCCGACCGGAACCGATGGATCGTGGCGACCTGTACGTCGAGCCGGGCACCATCGTCTGGTTGCGAGGAGTGAACCAGCCGGGCGAAGCCCTGACAGAACCCAGTCTCGATGGTGAGTTCGAGGTGCAACTCGGTGCCCTGCGCACCCGTGTCCGCATGGAGCAGGTCGAGCGCACCGACGTGCCCGATGAGCGTCACCGCGTCGTCCTCGGACGGATGGGCGTCAGCGCCGCTCCCCCTGCCCCAATCGAGATCGACATGCGCGGCCGGACAGTGGACGAGGCATTGCCTCTCGTCGATCAGTTCCTGGACGATGCAGCCCGATCCGGGCGGGGTCGGGTACGGATCATCCACGGCAAAGGGACCGGGACGCTCCGGCGAGTACTCCGGGACTCGCTCGGCCGGCACCCGCTCGTCACAAAGTTTGAGACCGCACCCCAGCCCGAAGGCGGCGAGGGCGTCACCATCGCCTACCTCGAAGGCGCGTAGGCTCGACATGATGCCCAAGGAGAACCAGCGATGAAGCCGATCAACGACGTGGCGACGCTCTTCGAGAACCAGCGCGCCGTGCGCGCTTTCTCTGACCGCCCGGTCGACGACACAACCGTCACCGAGGTGATCCGCGCGGCCACGCACGCTCCGTCCTCGCAGAACGCGCAGCCGTGGCGGTTCATCGTGGTGCGCGACCCCGCCCAGAAGGCGGTGATGTCCGAGGTGTACGAAGAGTGCTTCCTGCAGGTCTATGGCGCGGGTGCCCCGGCCCGCGCCGACGGCCGTCAGCCATGGACACAGGTCCCCGTACTCATCGTCTGCTGCATCGGCGTGCAGGGCAGGCCCAACATCGCGACCGGTGCATCGATCTACCCCGCGGTACAGAACCTGATGCTCCGGGCGCGCTCGCTTGGCCTCGGCACGGTGATGACGACGTTGTTCCGGCTCCAGCGCGACCGCTTCCACGAGATCCTCGGGATCCCCGAAGGGTGGGAGGCGGCGGCCATCATTCCGCTCGGTTGGCCGGACCGGAACTACGGCCCGAACCACCGTCCGCCGGTGGACGAGGTAGTGATGCGAGACCGTTGGACGGAGCCGCAGCCGAATCTGTAGATCCTCAATATCCTGACGTGCGCGTCAGGGTTTTCTTTGACCGTTTACCGATCCTCAACGACTGCTCGACTGACTCCGCGCATGCACGGGTGCGAGATTCAGTACGTGAACACAGCGGAATACTGCGCCAACTGCGAGGAACCGATCCTCGGGCAGCCCGTCTTCTTCGACGGGGGCGTCTACTGCTGCACGGGCTGCATCGCAGGCGGACCTTGCGTCTGCACCTATCAGGCACCGGCTGCCGACGCGTCCACGCCGGCCCCCGTGTACCCCACCACCGCACCTGCCCCCGGGCCGGCTCCCGCCTATAGCGCGCCGATCGCTGCCGCGCCCGTCTACCAGACCTCAGTCGCAGCGCCCGCACCGCGTGCGACTGCTCCCGTGTTGCCGTCGTCGAGCACGATGGGCCGAGACCCGATCCCGTTCCCGTCTCGCGAGAACGGGCCGCGCGCCATCGTGCTGCGCCTCGGTGGGTTCCGCGACCAGCGTGACCTGCTTGAATTCGCACTCGCCCTCGAGGACGTGGGCGCGCTTGCTGAGGTGTCGTTGACGCGTGCCGAGCCGGCCGACGCCTGGTTCGCTGTCCGCGCGGCGTCCACCCAACAGGTCGTCGCCGCCCTTCAAGAGGTGCGCGGGTGGTTGATCAGCGCGAACGCCAGTGAGTCGTATGTCGAGGGCCGCGTCGAGAGCGCGCCCGTCGAGATCGCTCCGGTCGAGGTCGCTCCGGTGGCTCCTCCCATCCCGGACACAGCCGCTGAGACCGAACCGGTCCTGCCGCACCGTCCGCGGTTCCGTGTGTTCAGCCCGCGCCGTGCCGAAACCTCGGTTGGCCCGGGTTTCACCATCACCCCGGCGGCGCAGATCACTGCTGCACCCGCTGCTGCGATCGCGCCAGAGTCGGCGTACCAGCCGGCTACTCAGCCGGCCGCCATCTCCACGGTCCCTGAAGTCGCTCCGGCGGCGGTCGCGACCGCACAGCCCGCCTACACGGCTCCGCCGACGCCTGTCCTGCCGATGCCGGCTCGTCCGGCCCCGGTGCCGCAGCCCGCTCCGCGGTTCGTCGAGCCGACGCGTCCGGTGCTTCCGGTTCCCGCGGCCGCTGCGCCCGTGGCGGCCCCGGCCCCGGTGGAAGCCCCGGCGGCGGTCATCGCGCCTCCTCCGTACGTTGCAGAGCCCGCCCCGATCATCGCCGCGGCGCCCGCGCCCGTGGTGGAGCCTGCCCGCCCGGTGGAGCCGGTGTCGGTCGCGCCGGTCGCTCCGATGGCGCGCCCCGCCGTCACCACCGACCTCGCCGCCTCCCACCAGCCTGACATGATCGCCATCGATGACCGCCCCGGTGGAGCCGTGCCGCTTGTGGAGCACCTCACGCTGGTGGTCTACCCGTTCCACTCGTTTGTCGCGCTGAATGAGTTCCAGAGCGCCATCCGCGTCCTGCGCGGCGTCACGAACACCCGCGTCCGTCGCTTCTACCGTGGCACACTCCACCTCGCGGTAGACTACGAGGACGTCATCCCGTTGGCGGAGCGGCTGCAGGACCTCCGTGGCTTCCGCTGGCAGATGGTGTCGGAGACCCGCCAGGAGATCGAACTGCTCCTGGAGGACACCGGTGCGTTGATGGCGGCGGAGGGTGACGGGTAGGTCCCCGCATGGCGGGTGAGCGCAACGTCGTCGCAAACATGATCGCCGTGGCCCAGACGGGCATGGTGCTCGCGAAAGTCCTGCTGGTCGTCGCCTTCTCCGTGGCGGTATTCGCCACGGCCTACCTGGGGTATTTCATCCTGCCCTTCGTGTTCGTGCTGATTGCGCTCTCGATCGTGGGGATGAGTAATCTGCTCAAGCAGTGGGCACGCTTCCGCCATCGCGGTCGCGACGACTCCTAGCGGGCCGAGGCCACATGGTCGTATCGATTCTGGAAGCAAACAGCGCACAGACAGCCGGCCTGTACGTGCCCGTGAGCCGCCTGCGCCCGCGCCGCGAGTTGATCGACCGAGTGGGAGTCGACTTCTGTCGCGAACACTCCGTGCTTCCCCTCTGGGAGCAATCCGGCTCGGTGCTCGTGGTCACCACGCATACCCGCGATCAGGACATGCTCCGCGAACTGCGGCAGCGCCTCGGTCAGCCAGTCACGCTCCGCATCTCCGGCCGCGGCGAGATCGGTCTGGCTCTGGACGTTGCCACCGGGCAGCCAACCGGCGTCGGTTGGCGTCGCGCCTTGGCCGACGTCCTGCAGGCGCTGCAGGTCGTGCGGCCCGAACAGGTCGCGACCTACGCCTTCGGGGGCGAGGACGAGCCGTACCTCGGCTCCAGTCTCGTTGAGGCCCACATGATCTCGGAGGAGGAGCGCCTCGAGGCCGTGGGCCTCGCCTTCCACCTCCCCAGCATCAACCTGGACGAACACCGACCCATCACCGGATTGGATGCGCTGCTCCCGGCCGAGATGCTCACGTCGCTGCGTGTCCTCCCCCTGTGGTCAGTGCGTGACGAGGTCTTCATCGCCTTCGACCAACCGCCGACCGTCGACCTCCTCGACAAACTCGATGCGGCGCTGGGCGTGTCGATTCGCCCGGTACTCGTGCAGCCAGTCCAGATGACCCGCCGCCTTGAATCGCTGCCGCCCGACGCCATGCTTTCGGCCGGCGACATCGGGGACGCGCTCACCCGGGCGGGTGTGGCCTCGCGGACAGACGTCGAGGCCGCCCAACGCATCGCGATGCAGACGGGCGAGCCGCTGGAGCGCGCCGTCGCACGCGTGGCAGGTCTCACTGAGGAAGGCATCCGCACGGCTCTGGCGCGGGCCGTTGGCGCCCGTCCTCTCGAGGAGTCTGAAGTCCAGGGAACGGCCGTCCGCACCCTGTCTGAGCGGCTCTCGCGCCGCCTTGGCGTGGCCGTCATCGCGATCAACGAGCAGCGAGCGACCCTCGCGATGCGCAACCCATGGGACCAGCGCACTCGCCGAGGTCTCGCGGCCCTGCTCGACCGTGAACTCAGCCTCGTGTACGTCACTGAGCTCGAACTCCGGGACATCCTCGCGAGGCACGGCGGCACTCGCCGCCCCGATGTCCTGCGCGTGGGCGACCCACTGCGGACGATCCGGCTGCTGACGGTCGCGGGGTTTGTCACCCAGGACGGCGCCTCCCGTGTCGACGTGGAGCTCGACCGTGCCGAGCCCTCTGACCTCCCGCGGCTCTGGACCCTCCTCGCCAACGGGAAGCGCTCGGAGGCAGTTGCCCTGGACGCGGCACTCCCCCGTGTCCAGCAACTGCTGCTCCGGCCAGACCCACGCGCCGCGCGCGTCCGCCCCACCGGCGACGACGCAGCGCCGATCCTCCCACTGCTCCAGGAGGACGACGTCCTCACGATCGCCATCGCGTCGCCGGACCAGATGGAGAACGCACGCCGCCTCGCCGGCCGCTACCAGCAGTCGGTGCGCCTCGCCGTCACCCGAGAAGAGGACATCGATGCTGCCCGCATCGACCTCGCGACCCTCGACTTCACTGCGCTGACCGAACCGTACATTGCGTTCGGGCGCATGTTGGAGCAGGAGTACCAGGTCCGTCGCGTGCGGGTGCTCGGCCTGTTCCGACGCATGCAGGAGACCGGCGAACCGCTGGACCTCGCCGCCCAGCGCCTTGAGATCCTGCCCCCGGAGGACACGCGCGACGCCTTTGCGCGCTACCTGAACACCGAGGCCGTCCGACTGGCACGCCAGGAGCGCCTCGACACGAAGGTCATCAACGGGATCAGCGCCACACGTCGCGTGCTGGACGACCCTGTCGATCATGACCTGGCACGACTCCTGCCGCTCGAAGACTCGCAGGCCACCGGCGCGGTACCCGTGCGGAGGATTGCCGGGCGGCTCGTCCTCGCGATGGCCGACCCGCTCGACCACCGATCGGTGCTGCGCCTCCAGCAGGTGCTGCGTGAGCCGTTCTACGTGCAGCCGGCCACCCGCAACGACGTCCGCGAGGCGGCCCAGCGCGCGCACGGCAAGTCGACCGTTGGGGACCTACTGCTCGAGGCCGACCTCATCACCCGTGAAGACCTGCAGCGCGCACTCGAACTTGCGGAGCGCACCGGCGTCCGTCTGGGCGGCGCGTTGCTCTCACTCGGACTCGTCTCAGAGGAACAGTTGGGCGAACAGATCGCGTTCCAGCAGGGGATGCCGTTCGTGGCGATCCGCGGTCTCGAGCTCGACCCGGAGATCGCGGCGATCGTGCCGGAGCATCTGGCCCGCACTCGTGAGGTGATCGCCCTCGACCGCGAGCCAAGTGGAATCGTCACGGTGGCGGTAGCCGACCCCACGAACAAGGTGGCGCTCGACGAAGTGCGCGCTGCGCTGCACGACCAGGTGTCCTTCGTGGCGACCACGAGGACGGACGTACGTGACGCCCTCGAGCGGCTCTACCACGATCAGTACCTCGAGCACTCAGCGACCGACCTGAGGAATCGCGCTCCGGCCGAGTCCGCCTACATGGTCCTGAGCAAGGGGCAGAAGTACTTCTTCATCAGCTTTGCGGCCGCCATCGTGCTGCTGCTCGCATTCCTGCCGATCCCGACCCTCACGGTCATGATGGCGCTGAGCACAGGGTTCTACCTGTCCTTCTCGGGCTACAAGTTCTACCTGATCTACCGGGCGCTCTCGCACACGCTCGAAGTCCCGGTGTCCGATGAGGAAGTCAAGGAGCTCGAAGACCGGACGCTGCCCGTCTACACCATCCTGGTCCCGCTCTACAAAGAGGCCCAGATCCTCCCGGCACTCGTGGCCGGGCTGTCCCGCCTCGATTACCCGCTTGAGAAGTTGGACGTGAAGCTCCTGCTCGAAGAGGACGACGTGGACACGATCCGCGCCGCCCGCGCCGGGAACCTGCCGTCGTTCTTCGACATCACGATCGTCCCGCACGGGGAGCCGAAGGGTAAGCCGAAGGCCTGCAACTATGGCCTGCTGCACGCCCGCGGGTCCTACATCGTCATCTTCGATGCGGAGGACATCCCGGAGCCGGACCAGTTGAAGAAGGTCCTCGTCGCGTTCCGGAAGTCCGCAGAGCACGTCGTCTGCGTCCAAGCGAAACTGAACTACTTCAATCGCAACCAGAACGCGCTGACCAAGTGGTTCACGACTGAGTACTCCACGTGGTTCGACCTGTTCCTCCCCGGCCTCGACGCCTCAGGCGCGCCCATCCCGCTCGGCGGGACATCCAACCACTTCCGGACGGAGGCCCTGAAGTTGTGCGGTGGGTGGGACCCGTTCAACGTCACCGAGGACGCCGACCTCGGCCTCCGGATCTTCAAGCTCGGCGGGGCCACGGTCGTGGTGGACTCGACCACGTACGAAGAAGCCAACTCGGTGGTCGACAACTGGATCCGCCAGCGGTCGCGGTGGGTCAAGGGGTACGTCCAGACGTACCTCGTCCACATGCGTCATCCGGTGCGGCTTTACCAACAGCTGGGCCTGAACGGCTTCTTCTCGTTCCAGTTGGTGATCGGCGGGACATTCTTCGGGTTCTTGCTGAACCCTCTGCTCTGGGGGCTAACCGGGGTGTGGTTCATCACGGAGTGGGGCGTGATCCAGCAGATCTTCCCCGCCCCGATCTACTACATGGGCGCGACGTCGCTGTATGTCGGCAACTTCGCCTTCGCCTACATGAACGTCGCCGGATGCCTGCGCCGCCGTTACTACTCGCTCGTGAAATGGGCATTGCTCTCACCCGTCTACTGGGTGCTCATGTCGATCGCCGCGTGGAAGGGCTTCCTGCAACTCTTCTACCGCCCGTTCTACTGGGAGAAGACCGTCCACGGGCTCACAAACGTGTCCGGGCTCGAAGCCGCAGGCATCCTGCAGGAGTCATCGCACTAAGTGTCCAGCCTGCAACTCGGCGAGCGCACGGGTGGGCGTCAGGCCTCGCGTCGCCAGCGCCTCACGCGCGTCTCGATCGGGCCAGTGGAGGCGGGCGCGCTCATCGTCAGCCTCGTCGCCTGTGCGCTCGCGGTCGTGCTGGTCGGCTCGCTCCACCTCGGCTCACCCGAAGCCTTCGGTCGCACCGCTCGACTCACGACGCTGTGGAACGGCTACGACCGGACCCTGATCGCGTTCGGATACGACCGGCCTCCGCTGCTCACGCTGTTTGCCGTCCCGTTTGCCGCCTTCCCGGCGCTGCGTGACCACGGCCTGGCAGCGGCGCTGGGCGCCTCCGTCACGGCTGGTGCCGGAGTCCTCGCGGCGGCAGGGGTAGCGAGGCGCGCGGGACTGCACCGGAGTGCTGCTGCGATCTTCGTCGTCGCGTTCGCACTCAACCCCCTCCTGCTGTTCGCTGCCGCGACCGGCCAGCCCGAGGCACTCCTGGCGGCCCTGATGCTGGCCTGCCTCGGACAACTCGCAGCCTGGCTCCACCGCGAATCGACTGCCGCCCTCATCGGCTCGGGGGTCGCGCTCGGGCTCGCGTTCCTCGTCCGCTACGACGTGATCCTCCTCGCACCGCTGATCGCGTATCTCCTCCGGTGGGTTGGGAAGCACCGACAGCGAGGTGATGAGGCCGAGTCCGCCGACGCGCAGGCGTTCGCGTTCCTGACGCCAGTCGTGTTCATCGTCGGACTCTGGACACTGCTCGACTGGTTTCCGGCGGGTGACCCAGGGCGATACGTCCGTCTCGCCCACGACCTTGCTGCCCTCGGCTCGGACAGTCAGCCGCTCCTCGATCGGATGACGGCCCTCTCCCACGACCCTGTCCGTGCGATGGCCTGGGGCTTCGGCTGGGCGACCGCGATCGGCCCGATGTCAGTCTTCGCGGCACTCGCGCTAGTCGGGGCCGGCATCGCCCAGCGTGACCGCGCCTCCGCCGCCCTCGGCCTGGCATGCCTGATCCTCCCCCTGCCAGCGATCGTCTCGGTCATCGGAGGTGGACAACCGCTGGCTGCACACCTCACGCTGGCGATCGTCCCGGTGTTCGCGGCCGCCGCGTTCCGCGAGCAACGACTTACGGACGGCGTCGCGCCAGAGTCCGAGGCCGCCCCGCATCGCCGCACGCAGACCGCGACTGCGCTCGTCCTTTTGTTGGGATCAGTGCTCTCCGTGATCGTGATCCCCTTCTTCCCGGCCGGTGAGCACCCGGGCGCCGACGCTCTCGACGTGGTGACGCAGGTGAGCCCGCGCGAGACACCCGAGGATGCTTCCGCGATGGCCGCGTGGATCAGGGAGCACGCGCAACCGGGGGACGTCCTGGTGGACAGCAACCGCCATGCCGAGGTCATCCTGGCAACCGGACGACCGCGCGTGTTCCGGACAGACGCCGACCGAGGCGAAGAGGCCACACTCTTCGACCCCATCGGACTCGCGAACTACGTCCTCGTGCGGCGACCGCTCACCGGCGCGGGTCCCGGCAGGGTCGAGCGGAGCACCCCCCAGATGTTCGAGCAGGGCCGGCCGTCGCTTTCGCTGGCCTTCGAGGTAGGGGATTACCGGATCTACCGTGTGGAGGGTCCGGCGATACCATGACGCTTGACCAGGGGAGGCCTGCGTGACCGAGTACACGCGTGAGATCTGGGTGCGCGTCTTCATGCTGGCCATCTGGCTAGCATTCTCTGTCGGCGCGGTCGCCGTGATCTCCCCGGATCGCGACATGGCGTTCTTCGGCACGCTGGGAATCGCAATCATCGCGGGGACGGGGATTCTCCGTCCGATCCGCGGGAGCCACCTGATCCTCGCGGGCGGATTCGGGCTCATCTTTGGCGTGGTGCAGGCCCTCCGGAAGGTGGGCGCCGGCGCCGACCCGAACGCGCCGTATGTGCAGGCCGCCGCGATCGGGGCGTTCGCGTTCGCGATCACCGCCATCGTGGCCGACACCCTGCGCGACGCCTTCACCCGCTACGACGCCGAACTCGAGTCTCGCCAGAAGATCATCGAGGAGGTCGAGTCGGTCGACAGCAGCACTGGCGCCACGAAGCGGCAGCATGCAGACCGCCTCCTCAATATCGAGGTCGAACGTGCCCGCCGTTACTCCCGGCAGTTCACCATGGTGATGATCGGCCCCGACAAGTGGGATGAGTTCGTCGCCGTGAACGGCAACGGGCAGGCCGAACGCACCATCACCGCCCTCAGCCACGAGTACCTGACGCGCCTCCGCAACGTCGACACCCTGATCCACATCGAGGGTGCCACGTTCGCTGCGCTGCTGCCGGAGACTCCGGTCACCGGCGCGCAGATCGTCGCCGAGAAACTGGTGGATGTGGGCGAGGTCATCCTCGGCGGCGGCGGTGAGTTGCGGGCCGGGATCGCCGGATTCCCGGACGACGAGGTCACCGGCCCCGGCCTCATCCGCGAGGCGGCCGAGGCCCTGCACTTCGCCGAGGCGGCGTCGATCCGCGTGGCGAGCCGATCCCTGCTTTCATAGCCTGAAGCCTGGACGTTGGTCATACGGGTCGGTGTGCCCACCAAGGTGGCACATGTCGTTCAGCAGCGAGATCACGGCCTCAGACGACGATCCCTCGACCACTGTGACCGCCGTGTTCCCAGTCCGCAGCCTCGGCAGTCTGCCCATCGGCATGCCGAGGAGATGCGCGATGACCTGGGCGAGCGTGCCAGCGTGGCTCACGCACACCGCCACGTCCGAGGCGTGCCGGTCCAGCAGCAAGTCGACCGCCTCAGCAGAACGCGAACGCAGTGACTCAGGCGTCTCCGCCCCGGGGATCACCTCGTGGAGCGGACGGCCAGCGCCGACGTCCCAGCGGGTCGTGACTTCCGACCAGGTGAGTCCCTGCGCCTCCCCCCATCCGCCTTCCTGAAGCCCTTCGATGCCCTCCACCTGGACTGAATGCGTCGCAGCGATGACCTGCGCGGTCTCATAAGCGCGCGACAGCGGGCTGGAGTAGACGGCGGCGACGGGCATTGAAGCGATGCGAGCGGCCACCAAGCGAGCCTGCTCGCGTCCGGCATCCGTGAGTGGCATGTCCAACTGGCCTTGCATGATCCGACGAAGGTTGCCCTCCGACTCTCCGTGCCGCACGAGGATCAACGTCACAGGCGCACCTCCGGACTGGTTGTGGCCGCGACCAGATCCAGCAGTTGCCCCAGTACGCGAGCCGTCGCGCCCCAGATGACGTGTTCACCAAACTGGTATGCCGGTGTCGCGGCCGTCGCGCCATCCTGGTCGACGGCCTTCCACACATGCGAGGCGGGATCGATGAGGTGCTTCAGCGGG
>SCVR01000182.1 GCA_004296805.1 Dehalococcoidia bacterium | reverse complement strand
CGGTGAATCGACACACGTCGGCCTCTCCGGTGAAGCCGAGGGCACCTACCGCACCCCGAAAGAAGAAGGCTGGTACCCGGTCGACCTTGCGACGAACTCCTACGGCCAGGGCCTCGCCACCACTCCGCTCGCGATGCTCACAGCCGTCAGTTCGATGGCGAACAAGGGCGTGCTCATGCGCCCGTACGTCGTCTCGAAGATCGTCACTAAGAACGATGTGCGGACGTTCGAGCCTGTCCAGGTCCGGCAGGTCGTCTCCCCCAAGACCGCCGAGACAATGATGGGACTCCTCCACGACGTCGTGGACGGCGTACAGTTCCACGGCGCGCAGGTGAAGGGCTACGAGGTCGCCGGTAAGACCGGCACCACTCTGGTCTCGATCCCAACCGGATACGACCTCGACTCCACCATCGCTTCCTTCGCTGGCTTCATCCCCGCGAAAGATCCGAAGGTCTCCGTACTCATCAAGATTGACCAGCCCACCGGCGGCCTCAACCTCGGCGGCCAGGTCGCCGCGCCGATCTTCGCCACCGTCGCCGACCAGATCATGAAGTACTACGCCGTACCGCCTGCGCCGCCTCAGAAGAACCTGGTGCGGGCGCCATGACCGCCGCCACACTGGACGCTGCGTTCATCGCGCGGGTGCTCGGCCCGCGCTTGCGCGCCCTCGAGGGTTCTGCGACCACCACGTTCACCCGTGCCGTCGTCGACTCGCGGGAGGTGCGCCGCGGCGACCTCTTCGTTGCCCTCCCGGGCGAGCAGACGGACGGTCACGCTTATGCCGCCGCGGCTGTCCGCGCGGGCGCGGCAGGTTGCCTGCTCGCTCGCACCGTCGAGGGCACCGGCGGCGCGGCGAACTTCGTCGTAGACGACACTCTGGCAGCCCTCCAGGACCTCGGCGCGGCGTGGCGCGCGATGCTTCCCGTGCGCGTGGTCGGCGTCACTGGCAGCGTTGGCAAGACCACCACGAAGTGGATCACCGCCGCTGTCCTGGCCTCGCGCTACCGCGTGCAGGCCAACCCACTCAACTACAACAACGAGGTGTCCGTCCCGCTCTGTCTGCTCGAACTCCAGCCGGAGACCGAGCGCACCGTGA
The DNA here is from genome assembly GCA_004296805.1 of Dehalococcoidia bacterium. Taxonomy (GTDB): domain Bacteria; phylum Chloroflexota; class Dehalococcoidia; order UBA2979; family UBA2979; genus SURF-43. The sequence goes on along the minus strand of SCVR01000182.1, from coordinate 7,585 downwards.
TCGAGATGGGCATGTACACCACCGGCGAGATCGCGTTGCTGTGCCAGTGGGCACGACCTCACACCGGCGTCGTGCTCAACGTCGGGCCGGTCCACCTCGAACGTGCCGGCAGCATAGAGACCATCGTCGCTGCCAAGCGTGAACTGCCCGAGGCGCTCCCACACGATGGTGTTGCCGTCCTCAACGCCGACGACGAGCGCGTCCGTTCGATGGCGCCCCACACCCGCGCCTCCGTCATGTGGTTCGGCACCACGCCTGATGTCGACGTCCGTGGCAGCGACCTCACCTCGCACGGCCTCGATGGCTTCGAGTGCACGGTGACCCACGCCGGCGCGTCCCGACGTGTCCGCGTCCCCCTCGCCGGCGCCCACCTGCTCTCCAACGCCCTCGCAGCCGCCGCGGTCGGACTCGCGGACGGCATGACCCTGGACGAGGTCTGCGACGCGCTCACCAAACTCGATGTCCCCTCGCGCATCCGAATACTCACCCTGCGCGACGACATCCGCGTGTTCGACGACACCTACAACGCTCAACCCGCATCGATGCGGGCCGCGCTTGACCTGATCGCCGAGACGCCCGGGCGTCATCTGGTGCTGCTGGGCGACATGCGCGAGCTCGGCACGGCCTCCGCGGCCGAGCATCGCGACGCCGGGGCCTACGCCGGCCAGGTCGCCGCCCTCGTATTCACCATCGGCGACGAGGCTCGCTTGCTGGGCGAGGCCGCAGCTGCCGCTGGTGCCACAGCACGCCACTGCGCGACCCGCGAGGACGCAACTTCGGCGTTGCTCGCGGAACTCCAGCCCGGCGACGTCGTTCTGATCAAGGGATCGCACGCGCTCGGCCTCGAACACGTGGTGGCCGCGTTGGAGGCCACACTCGGCCGCCCCGCAGGAGGTGCCGCGTGATTGAGGCCCTGCTCTCCGGATGCGGCGCGTTCCTGCTCGCACTCGCCCTCGGTCGCCCCGTGGTGGCGTGGCTCCGTGCGAGGAAGGTCGGGAAGTCAATCTCGATCGACCAGCCGTCGACGCACATGGTGAAGGCCGGCACACCCACCATGGGCGGCATCTTCATCTGGGGTTCAGTCGCCATCGCCACGCTGGCCACGAACCTGTTCGAACTCCGCGACGGGGCGATCGTCCTCGAGCGGCGCTCGATGCTCCTCCCCCTCCTCGCGGTGAACGCGATGCTTGCGGTGGGTGTCGTGGATGACCTCGGCTCGCTCGTCGGGGGCGCACGGAAGGGGCTGTCCTGGCGGCTCAAGTTCGCGCTGATCGCAATCCTGTCCGTGGTCGTCGCCTGCACGATGTTCTGGGGCCTGGACGCTCAGAGCGTGAACCTCCCGGTCGGGGGTGGCCGCCACGAACTTGGTTATGTCTACCTTGTGATCGCCTTCCTGGTCGTCTTCGGGACGACGACATCAGTCGCCATTACCGACGGTCTTGACGGGTTATTGGCCGGCCTCGCGGCATTCGCCTTTGGTGCGTACGCGGTCATCGCCTTCGTCCAGGGACAGGCATTCCTCGCGGTGTTCTGCTTGAGTGTGGTCGGGGCGCTCCTCGGGTTCCTCTGGTACAACGCCCACCCCGCCCTCGTCTTCATGGGCGACACCGGCGCGCTCCCCCTCGGTGCCGCGCTCAGCGTGGTTGCCTTGATGACCGGGCACTGGCTCCTCCTGCCTGTGATCGGGATCGTGTTCGTCTCCGAGGCACTCTCAGACATCATCCAGATTGGCTACTTCAAATTCACCGGCGGCCAGCGGGTGTTCCGGAAGGCCCCCCTTCACAACCATCTGGAACTGATCGGCTGGTCCGAGCCCCAGGTCGTGATGCGTCTCTACCTCTTTGGCATGGTCGCGGCGATGGTCGGCATCGCTCTGGCGCTGTCCGTCTGATGGCCTCGCCAGCCGCCTTTGGCTGGCCGGTCAGAGACGCCCTGTGGTATACCGTGTGGATAACAACGGCTTACCCGCTATGACAGATATGCCAAATACGCAGAATCTGCGAGGTGCGCGTGTCACGGTCATCGGCCTCGGCATCGAGGGCATCGACCTCGTGCGCTTCCTCGCCGCCGAGGGCGCTCGCGTGACCGTGTCTGACATGCGGACCGCCGACCAGTTGCAGGAAGCGCTACGAGCGATCGAGGGCTGTGACGCCACCCCCTCTCTGGGGGCCAACCGGGTGGAGGACGTGATCGAGGCCGAAGCCGTCTTCGTCTCGCAAGGTGTCCCGTCCACGCTCCCCGCGATGACCGCGGCGAGAGAGCGTGGCATCCCCATGTCCTCCATGCTCCAGCTGTTCCTGGAACGTTGCCCCGCGCCTGTGACCGGCATCACCGGCTCTTCCGGCAAGACGACTACGACCTCACTCACCGGCGCCATGCTCCATGCTTCCGGTCAGGATTACGTCGTCGGCGGCAACATCGGCGTCGGGTTGCTGTCATTGCTCCCCGAGATCACGCCCACGACGCGCGTCGTTGCGGAGATGTCGCACTCGCAACTGGAACGGGTGAACAGCAGCCCGCACGTCGCATGCGTCACCAATGTCACTCCGAACCACCTCGACCGGTACTCATGGGACGCGTACATCGAGCTGAAGCGGAACATCGTGCGTCACCAGCGCCCGGGCGACATCGCCGTCCTCAACCATGACGACGACATTTCGCGCTCCTTCGCGGACAGCACGCCGGCTCGCATCGTGCAGACCTCGCGCTTCGAGCCCATCCCCGGCGACGGCGCAGTACTTCATGACGGCATCCTGTTCCGCGTCCTCGGCGGGAAGCGCGAGCCGATCGTGCAACGTACGGACGTCACGCTCCGCGGCGACCACAACATCGAGAACCTGCTACTCGCGATGGCTGTCGCGTCACAGATCGGATGCTCCGCTGCTGACTGCGCGACGACCGCGCGCACCTTCACCGGCGTCCTCCACCGTCTCGAGCCGGTCGAGACCGTGCGGGGCGTGCTCTGGGTGAACGACTCGATTGCCACGACGCCCGAGCGGACCCTCGCAGGCCTGCGCGCCTACCGGGAACCGCTCGTGCTAATTGTTGGCGGACGCGACAAGTACCTCCCGAACGGCGAGATGGCAGCCGAGGCGGTCCGGCGTTGCCGCGCCGTGGTCGCCTTCGGCGAGTCGGGTGACCTCTACGCGGAGGCCGTCCGCGAGGCCGCCGTGGCCGCCGGCTCGGACCTCCCGGTCCGACGCGTCGACAGCGTCGAGGATGCCGTGGCGGCTGCCTCGACGCTCGCGCGCGAGGGTGACGTCGTCCTCTTCTCGCCCGCTGGCACCTCGTTCGACCGCTACCGGAACTTCGAGGAGCGCGGCGAGGCGTTCCGTGTGGCCGTGCGGTCGCTGGCGGGAGGTCGCTGATGGCGATGCGCCGCCCGGTACGCCGAGACGACCGTCCGACGCACGCGCCGGACTACCTCCTGTTAACCGTAGTGCTGCTGCTCTCGGTGATCGGAATCATCGCCGTCTACTCGGCGTCCTACGCCCTGGGTGAACGGGAGTTCCACGACCCGAACTACTTCGTGAAGCGGCAGGCGATCTTCATGGCTGCCGGCCTCGTGATCATGCTGGTCACGATGCGCCTGCCGTATCACGCGCTGGCGCGGCTCAGCCCGCTGATTATGTTCGCGTCCCTGGCCGGACTCGCGCTCGTGCTGATGCCGGGTATCGGCTTCGAGCAGAACGGTGCGCGGTCGTGGATCCGTGTCGGCGGCTTGCCGCCGCTGCAGCCGTCTGAGTTCGCGAAGTTCGGCGTCATCGTCTACCTCGCAGCGTGGCTGAACGCGAAGGGCGAGCAACTGAAGGACTTCTCCCTGGGTGTCCTTCCCTTCGTCACCATGGTCGGACTCGTGGCCGCGCTCATCATGCTCGAGGGTGACCTCGGCACAACGATCGTGATCGGCGCGATCACCGGCACGCTGTTCTTCGTCGCGGGCGCACGGGTCATCCACACGCTGACCCTGGCCGGGGCGGCCTCGCTCGCGTTCGCCTTGCTCCTGCTCACCGGCGACCAGTACCGGATGGATCGACTCACCTCGTTCCTCCACGCCGAAAACGACCCGCTCGGTGCCGGCTTCCACACCTTGCAACTGCTGGTCGCCTTCGGCTCCGGCGGCATCGACGGCCTCGGGCTTGGCGTCTCGCGCCAGAAGTTCTTCTACGTGCCGGGCTCTCACACGGACGGCATCCTCGCCATCATCGGCGAGGAGTTGGGCTTCATCGGCACTTGCATGGTGCTCGGCCTCTTCATGTTGCTGCTCGCGCGCGGCTGGATGATCGTGAAGCGCGCGGACGGCCAGTTCGGCTCACTCCTCGCGGCAGGCATCCTCGCGTGGATTGCCTTCCAGGCCCTGATCAACATCGGCGGCGTCACGCGGCTCATGCCGCTGACCGGCATCCCGCTCCCCTTCGTCTCCTACGGCGGCACCGCCCTCCTCGCGATCTTCGCCGCGACCGGTGTCCTGCTCTCGATCAGCCGCTACACGAACGAGGAAGTTGAGGCGCGCGCGCCCTCGACGGCTGCCCGCCGCACCTCCCCCACGTTGGGGGGTGCACGATGAAATTCGGCCTCGCAGGCGGCGGCACGGGCGGACACGCCTACCCGGCGATCGCAGTCGCCGAGGTGCTGCGCGCGGGTGCGCCCGCGAACAACACTGAGGTCGTCTACTACGGCACGCTGAACGGGCCGGAACGGCGCGCTGCCGCCGAGGCCTCCATCCCGTATCGCGTCGTCCCGGCGAGCCAGGTGCGCGGTCGCTCCCCCATCCGTGTCAGCACTGGCATCTGGCGGCTGTGGCGCGGAACGCGGATCGCCGCTGAACTGCTTCGCGAAGACCGCCCGAACGCTGTTTTCGCGACCGGGGGGTACGCTGCCGCGCCTATCGGGCGTGCGTGCCGTTCCGAGGGCATCCCGCTCGTCGTCTTCCTGCCGGACGCCTATCCCGGCTGGGCCGTGCGCTTCCTCTCCCGCTACGCCACAAAGATCGCCTGCTCCGTCGAGGCGTCGCTGGAGCACCTCCCCGCCGAAAAGACAGTCGTGACCGGCTACCCCGTCCGTCACCAGTTCCTTGAGGCCACACGCGAGCAGGGCATCAAGCGCTTCGAACTCGACCCCGCCCTCCAAACGGTGCTCATCGCGGGCGGCTCGCTCGGTGCGCACACCATCAACCTTTCAATCGCGGAGTCGCTCCGCGTGCTCCTCGACCGCGTCCAACTGCTGCATATCTGTGGCCGCGACGAAGAGCACTGGCTGGCCCGCGAGCGCGACAAGCTTCCGGAGTGGCTGCGCGCCCGCTATCACCTGCATGCCTACACGGACGAGATGGCCTACGCGATGGCCGCCGCCGACCTCGCGGTGACCCGGGCCGGGGCATCGACGCTGGGCGAACTGCCGATGGCAGGACTGCCCGCCGTCGTGATCCCCGGTGGCTTTTCCGACCAACACTACAACGCGGACTACCTTGAGGAGCGCGGCGCGGCCGTCACCCTCCCCCACGCCGAGGTGGAGCGCCTCGGCGCGCTCATCTTCGAGCTGCTCGACGACCAGACGCGCCGCGAGACGATGGCGACCGCCATGCGCGCCCTCGCCCGGCCCGACGCCACCGAGCGGCTCGCCAACCTCCTCCGGGAGGTGGCCGCGTGATCGGGATGAAGCCGCGCCAGCAGCCGAAGAACGGACACGAGGCGATCCCCGCCCGTGTGCACCTCGTCGGTGCGGGCGGCATCCACATGTCGGCGATCGGCCAGATTCTCCGGCACCGCGGGATCCAGGTGACCGGCTCTGACCTCACGCTCTCCGAACACACGCGACGCCTCGAGGCGTTGGGCGCGCACGTCTATACGGGACACGCCGCCTCGCAGATCGGCGACGCGCTCCTTGTGGTCACCACAGCAGCGGCGAAGCCGGACAACCCGGAACTCGTCGAAGCGCGCGCCCGCGGCGTCCCTGTCATTCTTCGCGCCGAGATGGTGCAGCGGCTGATCGCTGACCGCGATGTCCTCGCGGTCGCGGGTACGCACGGCAAGACCACTACGTCATCGATGCTCACGCTGATGTGCGTGCGCGGGGATCTCGACCCGCTCGTCCTCCTCGGCGGGGACGCGCGCGACCTCGATGACGCCAACTGCCGCGATGGCGCGGGCAAGGTGGCAGTGGTCGAGGCAGACGAATACGCCGAGGCCTTCCTCCAGTACGACCCCCGCATCGCCGTCATCACCAACATCGAGGTCGACCACCTCGACTACTACGGCACTGCCGAGGCCTACCGCGCCGCCTTCGAGAAGTTCGCGGCGCGCGTGCGGCCGGACGGCCTCCTCCTCGTCTGTGCCGATGCGCCTCAGGCGCTCGCCCTCGGACTCGCCCGTCGCGCCGCAGGCGCGCACGTGGAGCGCTACGGACTCGACGCGGACGGTGCCGAGTGGAACGGCACGCGAGTCCGAGGGAACGACCATGGCGGCCTCGACTGCTCGGTGAGCCTGAACGGCACCGAACTCGGCCGCCTCTCCATCGGCATTCCGGGCCGGCACAACCTGCAGAACGCGCTTGGCGCGCTCGCTGCTGCCATGCGTGCTGGCGTCGACTTCCACCGCGCCACCGCGGCCGCCTCCGCCTTCACCGGCGCTCGTCGGCGCTTCGAGATCAAGGGTGAGGTCGCCCTCGACGGCGGCATCGTAACTGTCGTCGACGACTACGCCCACCACCCCACGGAGGTGCGCGCCACCGTGCTCGCGGCACGCCAGCGCTTCGCCGGTCGCCGCCTCGTTGGCTGCTTCCAGCCGCATACCTACACCCGCACGGTCTACCTGCTCGACGAGTTCAAGACCTGCTTCGAGGGCCTGGACGCGCTGTACGTCCTCCGGACCTACGCCGCGCGCGAAGATCCCGAACGGGGCATGGATGCGCACGCCCTCGCCTCGCAGATCGCCAAGCCGGTGCCGGCCACCCTCGATGATTTCGAGGCCGCCGCGACGCGCGTCGCCTCCGAACTCAGGCCCGGTGACGTCTTCATCACGCTCGGCGCTGGTGACGTCACCGACCTGGGCCCCATGGTGCTCGCAGCGCTGGAGGCCCGGCGATGACCGCGACCGCTCGCCAGCGCCTGGCCGTGATCTTCGGTGGCCGCTCTGCGGAGCACGAGGTCTCCGTGGTCTCTGCGCGCGGCGTCATGCGCGAAGCCGACCCCACACGCTTCGATGTCATCCCCTTTGGCATCACCCGGGGCGGCGCGTGGCTCACCCCGGACGAGACGCGTCTGCGCCTCGCACGTGTCGAGGCCGGTGAGCGCCGTGACCTCGGTGACGAGCCGGGCGAAGGCGTCTTCGCCTACCCCGAGGTGGTCGCCGCCCTCCGAGGCGTGGACGTCGCCTTCCCGATCGTGCACGGCACATTCGGCGAGGACGGCACCATGCAGGGTCTGCTGGAGATGGCCGAACTGCCGTACGTCGGCCCTGGCGTCGCAGCCTCTGCCACTGGCATGGACAAGGAACTGATGCGTGCCGTCTTCGCCGCGAACGGCATCCCGCAGGCCCGCTACCTCGTGCTGCGCGATGCTGAGACGCGCGACACCGGCGCTGAGACC
>SCVR01000181.1 GCA_004296805.1 Dehalococcoidia bacterium | reverse complement strand
GCGGGCGCACGCCGAGCAACGCGAGCACCTGAGCCACATCGTCGCCCTGCGTGCGCATCGCGCTCGTGCCCCAGATCGAGATCCCGATCGAGTCCGGGTAGCGACCCTCGTCGCGGAGAAAGCGCTCCAGCACGCCCACGCCAAGCAATTGCCCGGTCTGCCACGCTGTCGGGCTCGGCACGACACGCGGATCGATCGCGTAGAAATTGCGGCCGGTGGGCAGCACGTGGGCCATGCCACGCGTCGGCGCGCCGCTCGGCCCCGGTGGCACGTAGCGGCCGGCGAGCGCGTCAACGAGGTGGTCAACCTCGTCGCCAGCGCGGCGCAGACCCGGCACGACTCGACGGCAGACGAACGCAAGCGTCCGCGTGAGGTCGCCGCGCGCAGGCGAACCGGCCACGCCTCCCAGTACCTCGATCAGGGCCGGCTCGACGGCGGCGGGCGCGAAGTCGGCCGCGGCGAGCGCGCGCAGCAGCGCGAGCCCGATCGCCTGTAACGCTTCGAGCGCGTCGGCGTGTGCGTTGAGCGGGCGCCCGGCGAGCAATTCGAGCGCCGCGTGCGGCGCGGTGAGCGGCGCCCCGGGTGCCTCCAGCAGCGTGTCGAGGTCGAGGCCAAACACCTGCGCAAGGGCCTCGCGTAACGATGGGACGTCGCCGTTGGGCAGGCGGATCAGCATCGAAAGCATCTCGATCAGCTGGCCGTCGACGGGGACATGGCCGAGCGTGTGCAGGCCGTCGCGGATCGGTGCGCTGCCGAGCTCGTGGGTGTAGGCGTGGATCGTCTCCACGAGGTGACGGAAATCCGACGCGGTGAGGTCGGAGATGGAGTAGGGGACGCCGTCTTCGTGGGTCGATGGATCCCACACGTGAATATGGTTCGCGGTGGCGCCATCGGCGTTCAGCAGCATTGACAGGTCCGTGTCAAGGTGGGCGTCCTGAAGTACCTGCCAGATCTCCTGCTGCAGAAACGGCAACTTGGCCGGGTCGGTGCGTTCGAGCAGGTAGTACTCGTCGACCAGGCGGTCGATCTGTGTCAGCGGGCCGTACGCGTCGGCTGTGGTCATCGGCGGTGGGAGATGGTCGACGATCACGGCGTGCGTGCGCCGCTTGGCGGCCGCTCCCTCGCCGGGATCGTCGACGATGAACGGATAGATCAGCGGCAGGTCTCCCAGCAGCAGGTCCGGATAGCATTCATCGGAGAGACCCACGCCCTTGCCCGGCAGCCATTCCAGCGATCCGTGTTTACCCATGTGCACGACGGCGTCAGCAGCCCACCCGCCCTCCTCGGGCGGACGCGCGAGCCATTGGTAGAGCGCGACGTAGGGATGCGGCGGCGGCAGGTCGGGGCGGTGCATGATCGCCGTCTTGTCCATGCCGTATCCGCGCGGCGGTTGCACGGCAACGAACACGTTGCCGAACTCGAGGCCGGCAAGGGCGAGCGTGCCGTCGTCGTCCACGTAGTAGTGGCCCGGCGCGGCTTCCCACTGCGCTTCGACCTCGCCTCGCCGGCTCACAGGCAGGGCGCCGAACCAGCGGGCATAGGTGCCGGCCGCAACCCGCGCGACGGCGCCGCGCATCTGCTCGGTCGTGAGCAGGTCGCGGTCATAGTGGCCGCGGTCGATCAGCAGGTGCATCAGGGCGTCGGAGTCGGGCGGGATGTCGCGCACGGTGTAGCCCTCGTCGTGCAGACGGTGCAGCAGCATGAGCAGCGAGGCGGGCGAGTCCAGACCTACCGCGTTCGCGATGCGCGAGGCCTTTGCGTTGTGGTTGGTGAGCACGACCGCGACGCGCTTCTCCGCGTTTGACTTGCGGCGCAGCGTGGCGAGCCGCATCGCGATGCCCAGCACGCGTTGTATGCGGTCGTCCTGCGGTGCGTGGTGCACCACCTCGGCGCCCCTGAGGGAAGGGCGGTCGTCCGGCGGCGCGTTGATGCGCTCCTTGAAGGCGATGGGGACGGTGATGATGCGTCCGTCGAGTTCCGGGATCGCGACGTTCATCGCGATGTCCAGCGGCGCCAGCCCGGCGTCCGAGGCCTCCCAGCGATCGCTGCTCGTTGCCGCGGCGATCGCCTGCAACTGCGGCACGCCGAGGCGCTCAAGCGCGGGCACGGCCCAGTGCTCGTCGCTGTCCGCGTCGGCGGCGCTCCCCATCGCAAAGGCCATCGTGTTGATGACCACATCGACGGCCGGCGCTCCTTGCTCGTCGAAGAAATAGCGCAACGCATCGGGCAATTCGCCCGCTGCTGCGGCCTCGTCCTTCAGCGAGTAGGCGAACACCGGAAGCACATTGGCGCCGGCCGCCTCACCTTGCGCGATGAGCGCATCGACGAATGCGGTATTGCCCGTCAGGAGATAGGAGCGGTAGAAGACCACGCCGAGTGTCGGGCGTGCTAGGTCGGCGTGTTGGCGCCACTGCGCGATCGTGTGATCAGAGGCGTTGGGGTGATAGATGCCGGTGCGCGGTTGCTCGATCGGCGGGAGGTAGCCATAGCTGGTGGTCAGCAGGTGGTCGGCGAGGAAGTAGAGCGCCTGCTGGTAGTTGTCCACGCCGCTGTACTGCAGGTACGCCTTGACCTCATGGGTGATCGGCACACCGACGTTCGAGTATGCGGTCAGCTCGGGGTCGAGGTCCTCGGTGCCCGGCATCGCCACCAGCCACTGGCCGTATTCCTCCACGAGACGCTGCAGGTGGTCAAAGCCCGGCAGACTCGCACGGCCGCCGTGCAGGCGCACCACCACAACCTCGGCTTCTGGGATCACATGCTCGAAGAAGGCGACCGCGTCCGCTTCGGTGGTGAGGTGGTTCACGGTATAGGCACGCACCGGCGGGAACTCGGGGTCCATCAACGGGATCGCGCGCGATAGCGCGAGCAGGTCCGTGTCCGCCTGCGTGAGGAACACAAAGCCACGCGGCGCGACCGCGGCACGAAGCGTCACCTCGACCGGGGCCGACGAGTCGTGCGTCGCGCCGCCCTGCCACGAGAACGAGTTGAACGCATAGTCGGCGAGCGCCGCAGGCGGCGGGAGATATCCGCCCGCCTCGACCTGTTGTTCGATGTAGTCGAACAGCGCGAGCACCTGCCATTCGGCGTTCATCGAGTGGAAGAACGTGG
>SCVR01000435.1 GCA_004296805.1 Dehalococcoidia bacterium | reverse complement strand
GCCGCGCGGCGGGATCACCAGCGCCGAGGGCGGCACGTCCATGTCCTCGAAATCGATCACGGCTTCGGGGATTCCGCGCAAACCCATGGTCGGCTCGCGCTTGGTGATCTTCAGGCCCTTGGTCTCGTCGCGGATCGCAAGGAAGCCGCCGATGCCCTCGAACGCACCCTTCTCGTCGTAGACCTTGGCGAAGATCAGGTGCAGCCGCGAGACGCCGCCGCCGGTGATCCAGTGCTTGCGGCCGTTGATGACATAGCGGTTGCCCTTCTTGTCGGCGCGCGTGGTCATGCCGTTGGCGTCGGAGCCGGCGTCGGGCTCGGTGATGCAGATCGCGGGCTTGTCGCCCGACAGCACCATGTCGGCCGCCATCTTCTTCTGCTCTTCCGAACCATAGGCCATGATGGCGCTGACGGCGCCCATGTTGGTTTCTACGGCGATGCGGCCGGTGACGGCGCAGGCGGCCGACAGCGCCTCGATTGCCAGCACCGCGTCCAGCCAGCCCTTACCCTGGCCGCCGTACTGCGTGGGGATCGTCATGCCGATCAGCCTGGCGTCCTTCAACAGCTCGACATTGTCCCAGGGATATTGCTCGGTGCGATCGACTTCTGCGGCGCGCCTGGCGACCGGCCCCGATGCCAGTTCGCGGGCGCGGGCCTGCAGCTTCACCTGATCGGACGATAATCCTGACGCGTTCATGAAGGCTTTCCCTGGCTGTTGGGATCGATGCTGAAGATGGCGACCGTATCGCTGCGGCCACGCACCGCCACGGTGCCGAGCGCGTCGAACTTGAATTCGCCGTTGCAGGCCGTACAGGTGCTTTCCGAGACGAGAATGCGCGTGCCGTGCTGCTTGTTCAACTCTTCCAGCCGCGATGCGAGGTTCACCGTGTCGCCCAGCAAGGTGAAGCTCATGCGCTGGCCGGCGCCGACCGAGCCGCCAATCACATGGCCGGTACTGATGCCGATCCGGGTGGCGAAGGCCACGCCCTCGTTGCCGAAGGTGCGACCGCCGACGGCGCGCTGGATGTCGATGGCGGCACGCACCGCGGCGGCGCCGTGGTTGTCGCAGGCGAGCGGCATGTTGAAGCTCGCGAACAGGCCGTCGCCGATGAAGGTGTTGACCACGCCGCCGTGCGCCCGGATCGGCTCCAGCACCGTCTCGAGATATTCGTTGAGCGCCGTCACCAGGCGGTCGGGTGCGAGATACTCGGCGATCGTGGTGAAGCCCGCGATGTCGGTGAACAGGATCGTGGCCTCGCGCGTCTCGCCCGCCAGCACGCCCTGGCCCTCACGGTGCAGGATGGTCGAGGCGACGCTTTCGTCGACATAGCGGCCGAAGGTCTCGCGAATGCGCTCGCGCTCGCGCAGCCCCTCGACCATGTTGTTGAACTGGCCGGTGAGCCCGCCGACTTCGTCGTTGGAGGTTACCGGCATGCGC
>SCVR01000180.1 GCA_004296805.1 Dehalococcoidia bacterium | reverse complement strand
AGTTTCAGGACGAGTCAAGGGCTGGGGCATCACCGCCGCCATCGTGATCATAATCGCCATACTCAGAGTGATGAGTGCTGAACAGGAATCCACTCCTTCTCCACGTATTTCGAGCACCCCTACGTCCCAGGGCAGCGGGATCAGCGGAGGCACCACGGGTGGAGGAGGCGCGACGAACAACACGAGCGCCGGCGGCGGTACCAGTTCTGGCGGAGCGGCGGCGCGTGCCAAGTCAGAACTGGAGCGGACACGACGTGACCTAGAAGAGCGAGCTACTAGGTTGTCCGCGTCGCGGGCACGTCTGGAGACCCAAAAAGCAGGGCTTGAGTCAATCCAGCGCCGCTACCCTAACGGCGCTCCGAACACGGTGGTTGCGCAATATCAACGTGACCTGGCAGCCTTCAATGCTGATGTCGACGCCCACAACCGAGAGCTAGCGCAATACCAGGCCGACGAAGAGGACTTCAATCGCAAGGTCGATGCCTACAACCGGACCTATGGCGGACGCTGACACAGCCAATCATCGGAGACCTCGGCGTGACGAATCGACGCAAGAATCGACGGCGGAGTCGAACTTCGGAAACTGGGCCACCCTCTGCGGCTTCCCCGGCGACTGTGGCACCCGAAGGGCCAACGACCGCGCGTCGACTCACCAACGAGCAGGACGAGTTGCTGGCCCTGCTTGGGATCGAGCTATGGCGACTCGCTGGTCGGGCGACACGTGTTCAAAGTCCCCTTGCAGTGGACTCTTACGAAAGGCTTATGGGCATCTTCGTTCGTCTTGGAGGCCGGGTCGACGATCGGACCGGCGAACGGTTCGTCGACGGCCAACTTGCGGAGGTGTTGCATCAGCCCGACGGCGCAAACCCGGGCTCTGACCGCCTGGTGATCGCAGAGACGATCCGCCCCGCCGTATTCATTGATGGTCGTTGCATCATCATCCCGCAAGTCATCTTGGATCACGAGGCGGCACTTACATGACTGGGCTCCAACAGCACACGATCGATGTCGGCATCGACCTGGGAACAACGAACTCTTCGATTGCCGTCCTGGTCGATGGTGAACCCATTGTCCTCAGCGGGATGAACAGTCCCACAACCCCGTCCGTCGTGCGTGTCCGCACGAACGGCGCCCTCGATGTCGGACTGGTTGCCTACCAGCAACTCGAATTCAACCCCGACGACGTAAAGTCTGAGTTCAAGACAAGCATGGGGACTCAGCAGCGGCACCTCTTCGCAAGCTCGGGCCGCCAGATGACCTCGACAGAGTTGTCGGCAGAAGTTCTGAAAGTGCTTTTGGGATACGTAGGCCAACGGTTCGGGTTTGCACCTTCCGCCGCCGTCATCACCGTGCCCGCTGCATTCGATCTAGCTCAGTGCGCCGCGACCCAACAGGCTGCTGAGTCTGCGGGCCTTCGCCAAGCACCGCTGCTTCAAGAGCCCGTCGCAGCTGCGCTCGCGTATGGGTACTCGGTTGCCCGTGAGCAAGGCACCTGGCTCGTATACGATCTTGGTGGAGGGACCTTCGACCTCGCGCTCGTAGGGATCCGTGACGGCCAAATCTCGGTGCTCGATCACGAGGGAGATAACCACCTCGGTGGCAAGGACATCGACTGGCTGATCGTCGAGCAAATACTGGTTCCAAAATTGGCGAAGCACTGGCAGGTATCCAGTTTCCGACGCGGCAATCCGGCGCGGCGACCGCAACTCGCAGTCTTGAAGGCCGCCGCGGAAACGGCCAAGATCGCGCTGTCCGTCAGCCTGTCGGCAACGGTCACTCTTGAGTCCGGACGTGTGCTTCTCACTGATGACGCCGGCGCGGAGATTGAGGCCGAAGTCGACGTGAGCCGTCAGGAGCTAGAAGCGATTACCCTTCCCTTGGTTAACCGCACCATCGAATTGACTCGTCGATTGATCGCGCGTAATCACCAAGCCCCACCCACTGAAGTTATGTTGGTGGGCGGCCCCACGCTGATGCCGCTCGTCAGGGAGCGACTTCGTGACGAAGTCGGACTGACCCTCAACACGCGCGCAAATCCATTGACGGCGGTGGCCGAGGGCGCCGCTCTCTACGCCGGTGCACAACTCCTGCAGGAGGCTGGTCGTGCGAGACTCGCCCAGGCCAGTCCTGCGGACGCAACCAGTCACACAGTTACCCTTCAACACGTGGCGGTCACCGAAGACAGCGAGGCCGCCGTGGGATTCCGGTCGGCGATCACAGATGCTGCTGTTCTCTTGGTCACCTCAGCCGGATGGGAGTCCGGCCAGGTTCCGTTGGCCAGTGGTGCGTGCTTTCTACGCGTTCCGCTTCTGACTCCGGGAAGGAACGAGTTCACGCTGCGGGTGCTGAATAGCGTGGGTTCCGACCTCGCGATCACCCCGCGAACTTTCGCGATACATCGAGGGCTGACAGCCAGCCCCGCCCCTCTATCGCACTCGGTTGGGATCGTCGTTGAGGACGAAGTGTCCGGAAACCGAGTGGTTGAGTGGCTCATTCACAAGGGAAACGCCCTGCCCGCCACGTTCACCTTCCCCTTCAGAACTACGCGCACTCTTGACCCCAACGGTGCGCCAGAGGTCATCACCATCCATCTGGTTGAAGGGGAGTCCCGACGACCGGATCGCAACCGGCAAGTTGGACGGCTCCCGATTACGAGCAGAGACGTGGCCCGCTTTATCCCCTTGGGTTCCCCGCTGGAAGTGAGTGTCACGATCTCTCAGTCCCGCACACTCGGCGCTCGCGTGTTCCTACCATCGACCGACCAATGGTTCGACATCGAGACACAAATGGGGTCTGAAGAGGTCACGCCCTCTGACCTCACGGTGGAATTGCTCAACCAGCAGCGACGACTCGAGGATGCGCTTCCGTTGCTTGAGATCGATGAAGTGGTGGAACTGCGCAAGAAGGTCGAAGACCTCGCACACCAAGTCACAGCTGCATCCAACGGCGATGCTGGAACCGCTCAGCAGGCTCTTATGAGTCTCAAGGAACTCCAGGGTTCTCTGGACACAATCGATGAACGCGGAGACCTGCCGCGCTCGATCGAGAGTGCGCGCACGGAACTAGCGAGTGCCAGTTCCGTCATCGTGGCGCATGGTTCCGAATCGCACGTGAGGAGACTCCAAGCGCTAGCGGACGATCTCACCGGAGCTATTGAATCCAAGGACATCAATCAGGTGGAAGCAGTAAGCAGGCACATCGGCCGCCTGCAATTCGAAGTGTTGTCTAGCCATTCGTGGTTCTGGAAAGAGTGGTTCGAGCACCTGCGGTCCACTCAGATCCGATGGAGTAACAAGGAATCCGCGGAGGCTCTCTTCAGGGACGGCGAGCGCGCGATCCAGCAGGGAGACGCGAGCGACTTGAGTCGCATCACACTCAGGCTCGTAGCACTGGCACCGGACGATGACAGGTCGTTCAGAGACGTTGGGATTCGACGAGGCTAGGGCGGTACTCATCCGACGAGGAGCGGAGCTCGATTGATGCATTGGGCTCCGGTGAGGTTCGCAATCAGTTTTCGGCAGAACTCAAGCGCGAGGGCTTGGGCGCTCCCATCCCTCGGCGGATCGGTTGGGGTCGGTACGCGTGACACCGGGGGCCTAGTGGGCTGCGACGCTCGCTGACCTCGGAGCCTTCGTGGGCTTCGGGAGGAAGACCAGGAACAACGATCCCAGACCGGCGAGCACCGCCAGGATCGTGAACGAGGCGGTGTAGGAGTTCGTGGCGTCGTAGGCCCAGGCCGCGGCGATGGGCGCGATGACGCCTCCGAAGGTCACGACGAGCGACGACACCCCCATGATCGAGCCGAAGGCCTTCGAGCCGAAGTATTCGGCACGCATCGACACGACCACGGGGACGCGCGCGCCCCAGGCGAGACCGTTGAGCAGCGCGAACGCGACGACCATCCACGGGTGCTGGGCGTAGGCGAGCAGCAGCAGCGCGACGGCGTGCCCCAACATCGCGACGGCGGTGACGAGCCTCGAACTGGTGCGGTCCGCGACCCAGCCACCGAGCGGGCGGCCGATGAGGTTGGTGACGGTCTGGAGCGTCACCATGCCCGCCGCTGCTTTGAGCGAGTAGCCGAGCGTCGTGGTCGCGTAGGCGACGAAGTGCACCATGACGACGGAGACGACGAGTACCGAGGCGGTGTGCGAGAGCGAGATGAACCAGAAGGCGCGCGTGCGCATGGCGTCGCGGGCGGTGAAGGAGGCGGGAGGCTCAGGTGGGGCGGGTGCGCCCTCGATGGCCGGGGTGGTGTCCGGCTGGCGGCCATC
Source organism: Dehalococcoidia bacterium (assembly GCA_004296805.1). Taxonomy (GTDB): domain Bacteria; phylum Chloroflexota; class Dehalococcoidia; order UBA2979; family UBA2979; genus SURF-43. The sequence goes on along the minus strand of SCVR01000180.1, from coordinate 357 downwards.
CGGGAGCATGCCGTACTGCTCCGGCTTGTGGCGGATGAGTTGGACGAAGGGTAGGCCGACGATGAGGATGATCGCCCCGGAGATGTTCGCCATCGCGCGCCAGCCCCAGGCCTCGAGGCCGAGGACGACGAGCGGGAGGAGCAGGCCTCCGACAGCAGTGCCGAGGAGGGCGATGCCCATCGCCATCGAACGCTTCTCGTCGAACCAGTTCACGATCGCAGTGGTGATGGAGAGGAACCCGGAGAGCGAGGCGCCGATCGCCATGATCATGAACGCGGCATAGAACCCTGCGACCGAGTTGATCTGGCCAAAGACGAAGAAGCCGCCGGCGAAGATGATGTTGCCGACGCGCATGAC
>SCVR01000179.1 GCA_004296805.1 Dehalococcoidia bacterium | reverse complement strand
AGCCAATCGAGTTGTCCGTCTGCTTCACGCCGTTCGTGACGCCCGCGTTGCCGGAGCCAGCCTGGCCGACCGGCCACTTCGGCGCCTTCTGGACACCGATGGCGCTCTTCCAGTCAGGCGAGACCGCGGACAGGTAGTCCGTGAACACACCCGAGGTGCCCGAGGAGTCAGAGCGGCTGACGACCGCAATCGAGGCGTTGGGGAGCTTGACTCCCGGATTCAGCGCCACGATCTGGGGGTCATTCCACTTCGTGATCTTGCCGAGCCAGATCTTGGCGATGGTGTCTCCGTCGAACTTCAACGCCGACGTGACCCCGTCGATGTTGTAGGTCAGGACGACCGAACCGAGGACAGTCGGGATGTGCTGGGCGTCCGTGGCCTTCGCCAGCTCCGCTTCGGTCATCGGCAGGTCAGTCGCACCGAAGTCGACGGTCTTCTCGGTGAACTGCTGGATGCCACCACCGGAGCCAACCGCCTGGTAGTTGGTCTTCACGTCCTTCGCGACCTTGTTGTAGTCCGCGAACCAGGCTTGGTAGAGCGGCGCAGGGAACGTTGCACCCGCACCCGTCAGGTCAGCCTTGTCGTCCTTGCCGATCGCTGCGGGACTCCCACCGGAGTCCGGTGATGCGGAGTCTGAGCCCCCGCAAGCCAGAAGTCCGACCGCCACCATTGAGGCCAGCACGACTGGCAGGAGCCTCTTCCACTTCATACCCATCTTCATGTGCAGTAGTTCCTCCTGGAACTTCCCCGCCACTCGGCGGGATGACGTTGCGTCTCGTTGTCTGTCCGAAGCGTCGGGTTTGCCGGTTAACGGCTCGTGATCGACGAGAGGGGATCTGTGCGGCGTAAACTGTCATGAGCGATGCCGCAGGCGCCGCAAACGGAGGTCCACATGGCCCGCGATCAGTTCCACCGCCAGATCAGTCAACTCCTCGATGGGGTCATCGAGATGGGGTCGATGGTCGATCGGGCAATTGAGAGGTCCATGAAGGCGCTCGTCGAGCGGGACGCGGTCTCCGCGCGCGAGGTGATCGAACGCGACGCGGACGTCAACCAGATGAACTTCCACCTGCAGAACTCGTGCATCTCCCTGCTTTCGCTTCAGGCTCCGATGGCCGGGGACCTGCGAGTGATCGTGTCGGTGACGTCGGTCCTCGACAACCTCGAGCGGATGGGTGACCACGCGGAGGGCATCGCCAAGATCGTCGTGATGATGCAGGACGAGCCGCTGGTCAAGCCGCTCATCGACCTGCCAATCATGGCGACGAAGGCGCGCGAGATGCTGCGGTTGGCGGTGCAGTCATTCGTCGACCGGGACGCCGAGGCGGCGTACGGCGTCGGGCGACTCGATGACACGGTCGACAAGTTGTACGACCAGATCTACGCCGACCTCGTGCAGATCATGGTCGGCGACCCCAGCACCATCGAGCCGTCTACCCACCTACTCTGGTGCGCGCACAACCTGGAACGGATCGGTGACCGGGCGACGAACATCGCCGAGCGGACGGTCTACGCGGCGACGGGGATGATGCCCCAGATGGATGTGTCGTCGTACTGAGCCCTCCTCCTTATGTCATTTGACCACGGAGAGCGAGGGAGACACACAGAACGGTCGAGGCCGCGCGATCGTATCCTTCGCACAATGGAACCGACGCCCACCCCTGAACTGTCCTCAGACGCTTCACGCGCCTCGCAACGGGTCAACCGAAGGCGCTTCCTGGGACTGACCGGCGGGATGGCGGCCATGGGCGCATTCCTGGCTGCGTGCCGCGGCAAGTCGCCCGCCCGCAGCGCCGGCGCTGCCAGCGTCGAGGCCACCTCAATCGCCGTGCCCGAACCGACGCCTGTGCCAGACCCGGTCTTTCCGGCCGGCACCGAGACGTTCCGCTTGATGCCCGACACCCAGTGGGAGACGCCTGCTGTTGCGATCCACACCGGCAAGCATGGACCTCGCGTGCTGGTCCTCGGTGGGGTGCATGGGAACGAGCCGGGTGGCTGGCAGGCCGCGGAAGCGATCGCAAACTGGACACCGGTCGCGGGCAGTCTGATCGTCGTGCCTCGTGCCAACCGCCTGTCGACCTATCAGTTCGTCCGTACGGTGGACGGATTCGGTGATCTCAACCGGCTGTACCCGGGATCGCCGGACAGCCCGCTCCCCATGGCACGGATGGCAGCGGAGATCGTGAAACTGGCCAACACGTACCGCGTGCAGTGGCTGTTCGACCTCCACGAGTCGTGGTGGTTCTACAACGAGCGTGGCGCGAACGGCGGCACTGCCTTCATTGGTCAGACCATCGCGAGCGGCGGCACTACCGAGACATTGCCACTCATCAAGAAGACGATCGACATCGTGAACGAGCGGATCGCAGTCCGCGAGCAGTTCACCCTCCGGACCACCATCAGCGGGCAGCCGGGTAGCGCGCCGCGCGCAGGGGCGACGCCGGCACCGACGCCGTCCTCGACTGCGCTTCCCGGCTCAGTGACACCTCAACTGGCGGGTGGGACGTCCTCGTTGGGCTTCGCCCGATGGGCCCCGGGGTGCACGCCGATCCTCATCGAGATGGGGCAGTACGACCAGGACGAGTCACGGCGGGCAGACCTGCACCTCATGCTGGTGCGCACCCATCTCGAACGTCTCGAGATGCTCTAGTCGATTCCCGTTGGGTTCCCGACTCCGCGCAGACGGCGCTATCGTCATCGGCATGACAACGAACGCCGACCGGTACACGCACGGCCACCATGCATCGGTCGTTGGGCAGCACGCCCGACGTACCGCGGAGGTGGATGCGGCCTTCCTCCTACCTCACCTGAAACCGGGCCTGCGGTTGCTCGACGTTGGCTGCGGTCCCGGAACGATCACGGCAGGCCTCGCACGGGCAGTCGCGCCTGGTGACGTGATCGGTATCGACGTGGTGCCAGCAGTGCTCGACAAGGCACGCGAATCGAACGCCGGCCTCCCGAACCTCCGGTTCGAAGAGGGCAGCGTGTACGCCCTCAGCTACCCCGGTGCCTCGTTCGACGTGTGCTACGCCCACCAGGTGCTCCAGCACCTCACGAGGCCTGTCGACGCGGCGCGCGAGATCCGACGCGTGCTGAAGCCGGGTGGCCTGTTCGCGGTCCGTGACGCGGACTACGCCACCATGACGGCCTCGCCGCATATGCCGGAGATCGAGCGCTGGCTGGCCCTGTACCACGCGGTAGCGTCGCGCAACCAGGCGGAGGCCGACGCAGGACGCCACCTCCCGGGCTGGCTGCAGGATGCGGGCTTCCACGAGGTCTCCGTGACCGCAACCACGGTGGTTTTCCACGAGCGTGCCGCGGTCGAGAACTGGGGCCTCTCCTGGGCCGACCGCGTGACCCACTCCGCCCTGGCGACTCAGGCAGTCGAGTACGGGCTCGCTACCCCAGCCGACCTCGAAGCGATCGCGGACGGCTGGCGTCGTTGGACGCGTGAGCCGCAGGCGTTCTTCTTCTACGTGAACGTCGAGGCGATCGGGCGGGCGTAGCGAGGGCTAGCGGACCTCGCAAAGCCGGCGCACCACCTCGTACATCACCTCCACACCAAGGTTGAGGTTGTCCACGGTCAGGAACTCGTCGTGCGCATGGAACCCGTCCCGCTCTGGCTGTGAGAGCAGGCACGGGATGAATCCGTAGGACGGGATCCCCAGCGGCCGCGTGAAACGGTTGTCGGTGCCGACGATCGACCACGACGGCACGACGACCGCGTCCTCGAAGGCAGCGGTCAGCACCTCGGTGATGACCTGCGACACCTCGGTGTCCCAGGGCGACGAGACCTCAGGTGCGGCGTTCGGCCACTCGAAGGCAACCTCGACCAGGGGATCGTCCACCACCGCACGTGCGGCCTCGACCCACGCCTCGCGAGACTGTCCGGGGAGTAAACGACAATCAACGAGGGCCTCCGCGCGACCGGGGATGACATTCGACTGGTTGCCCGCCCGCAGGACTGTCACGTTTAGGGTGTTCGTGAAGGCCGCCAGGGTGTCCGGACTCTGACTGATCGCGACCTCGATGGCCTCCTCCTCGTGCAGGCTGTCGATGAGGCCAGCGACGTACAACCGCTCGAGGTACGCGCGGGTCTCGGGCGTATACGTAATCCCGCGCTCCCAGCGACGCAGGCGGTCAAGTGCGTTCAGCAGGCGCACCGTCGCACTGTCCCTTGCCGGCTTGCTTCCGTGGCCGGGCGTCCCGGTGGCTACGATGCGCAGCGGCGCCATCATCTTCTCGGCGACGGCAACCTCGAAGAGGTGAGCGGCACGCCCGGCAAACTCCGGCATCCCGCTCGCACCCTCATTCAGGGCGAAGTCCACACCTTCGAACAGGTCAGGCCGATGCCTGGTCAACCACTCGACACCGAAGGCTGAGCCCGTCTCCTCGTCAGGTGCGGCGAGGAAGACGATGTCGCGGCCGAGGCGGACGCTCTGGCGCTTCGCGAGTATCGTCGCGAAGAGGTGCATGACACCCGTACCCTTCATGTCCACCGCCCCACGACCGTAGACACGCCCGTCACGCACCTCCGCGGCGAAGGGTGGCGAGGTCCAGCCGTCCGCCTCCGCTGGGACGGTGTCGAGATGGTTCGCGAGCATCAACGCTCCGCCGCGCGAACCGTCACCGCGCACGCGAGCGACCACTGCCTCGCGCCCGGGCGCCGTCTCGATGAACTCACAGTCGATGCCCTCGGCTGCGAGGAGCCGCCCGACGAAGCGGGCGGCGGGGGCCTCGTTCCCAGGCGGGTTGGATGTGTTGATGCGCAGGTAGTCGCGGAGTGCGGCCAACGCCTCCGCATGCACAGCCGGCCAGTCGATGGAACCTGCTGTCATGAGGCGAGCATAGCCTGCGGCGCTGACCTACCATCGCCACCGGAGGCGCATTGGTGGCAGTCGACATCGTTCGGGTCACCTCGATGGAGACGCTCGGCGAGGCGCTGGCGATCCGCTTTCGCGTGTTCGTCGACGAGCAGCGGGTGCCCGCGCAGGAAGAGCTGGACGAGTACGACGCCGGGCCCGAGGGCGCACCGGGCCATGAGGCCCTCCACCTGCTCGCACGGTCGGACGGGATCCCTGTGGGCGCGGCCCGTCTGCTCCTCGACGCGCCACCCGGCGGTGCTGTGCATCTCGGACGGGTGGCCGTGCTGGTCGAGCAACGCCGGGGTGGGGTCGGAAACGCCCTGATGGAGCGATTGCACTCGGAAGCACGCGTGCGCGGCTACGTGCGCGTGGAGATCTCTGCGCAGACCCACGCCATTCCGTTCTACGAACGCCTGGGGTACGTCGCCACCGGCCCGGTCTACCTCGAAGCCGGCATCGAGCACCGCGCGATGCACATGGCGCTCTAGACTCAGGCGGCGCCAGGAGGCCCCATGGCACTCGACGAGCCACGTCCGGCGAGCAACATGTTCGGCTCCGGCGACCTCGCACGGTTGCGGGTGCCTTCCGCGATCCGCGCAGCGCGCAAGCCGCGCCAGAGCCTGCTGCCCGGGTTCATCTGGTTCGCCGTGATCGCGCTGATCGCGATGATCGGTGGCTGGTGGCTTGTCTACGTTGCCCAGATCTTCGTCGGTGACGCGATGGCCCGTGTGGTGCAGGCACATTCAGTCGTACTCTCGCGTGACCCGCACCTGGCCGCAGTCGGCTTCGTGTGGCCGCCTCTGCCATCGATCGCGGAAGTGCCGTTCGTCCTCGCCATCGAAAGGTTCGCGCCACCGGTGTTCGCCGGGCAGATCGTGTCGGCCCTCTTCGCGGGCATCCTGGCCGCGGCCATGTGGGGGCAGATGAAGCGGTCGGAGGTGCCCACCCGCTGGGCGATCGCGCTGACGCTCACCGTGATGCTGAACCCGCTGGTGTTCTACTCCTCGATCAACGGCATGACCGAGGTGATCTTCCTGTTCTTCGCCGTCGCCGCCGCTGGGGCGCTCTCCTCCTGGAACCCGACGGAGTCGAAGGGGCTGCTTGTCGCGGGGCTGCTACTGGGGGCCTCGTTCTTCGTGCGGTATGAGGCGGTCGCGTTTGCGGCGGCGGGCGTGCTCTCCGTCGTGGTCATGCAGTGGAAGACCCCACGATGGCGGGAGCGCGTGGGCGCGGTGATCATCGCGTTCGTGGCGCCCGTCTCTTACATGGTGATCCTCTGGGTCCTCTGGACGTGGCTGTTCCTAGGCAGCCCGCTGGCATTCCTGACTGGCGCGGGATCCAACCTGTACTTCACGGAGAGCATCCGGCTCGGACAGAACTCCGTCCTGAGCCCGCTGTACAACGACCCTGTTGCCACGGTCCGCTGGGTGCTCGGCTACCTCGTCCGCGAGTTCCCGCCCTTCCTACCGCTCATACTCACCGGGTTCGTACTTTGCCTGAAGCGACGTGACCGCGGGCTCTTCGTGCTGGTCGTCTTCGCAGGAGTCGGCCCGGCGTTCCTCGCACTTCAGGTCTACCGCGGCCAGTTGCTGTCATGGTCACGGTTCTGGATCTACGCGGTGCCGTTCTCAGCGATCTTGCTGGCTGCGATCGTCCAGACGTGGCGTCCGAGCCGGCGCAACGTCGCCTACGCCGTCGCCACCGCAGTCTTCGCACTCTCGGGGGTGTCCACACTCCAGATCATGGGTGACACCATTCGGTCCGCTGCCGACGAGAACACCTTTGCGAAAGCCGTCCGGACGGGCAGCTTCACGACGCAGTACGGCACCGAATACGCCGCTATCCGGGAGGCGACCGAGACCCTGGACGCCTACATGGACGACGAGCCCGAGGCCCTCGCCCTCGTCGACGGACTCGTGCATGGGGGCGTGTTGCTCTTCACGCGGCACTCCGGGAAGGTGGCGTTCGATGCTGACCGGGACTTCGACGTCCTGACGGGCCACCCGGTCGACAACGTCCGCTTCATCCTCATCCCCGGCCGGCAGCCCTCCGGCGCAGTGGCGCAGACGCCGCTGGTCGAGCGGTTCCCCAATCTGCACACCCGGGGCGCGCCCTGGGCTGAGTACCTGGATGAGTTCCCCGCCTACTCGAACACCCGGCTGTACCGCGTCTACACGAGCGAGGACCTTGCAGAAGGTAAGAACGGCGTTCCCCCGCCGAACCCCCGCTGAGGAATCTGGAGCCTCCGACCGATTTCCACTAGCGCCGCGAGGCGTATAGTGCCCTTACGTTCACGTTAGGGTCGGGCCGGGACGCCTCGCGCGCCTGGACTCGCCCGCTGAGCAAAGGGAAGTCCGATGGCGGCAGTTGACGACGCCCGTCCGGCAACGGTCACGGCGGGAGAACTCCCCGGTGGCTACTTCGCACGGCGCTTCGCTTCACTGTCGAACGCCCACTTCCGGCTGTTGTTCCTCGGCAACCTGCTCCAGTTCGGCTCCATGCAGATGCAGCAACTGGTCCGCAGTTTCCTCGTCTTCCAGATGACTGGCTCATTCGCATACCTGGGCGCCGTTGCGATGGCGAACGCCGTCCCGGGGCTGCTGTTCGCCCCGGTGGGCGGCGTCCTGGCGGATCGGGCGCCCAAGAAGACGATCATCCAACTGGGTCAGGGCTACAACGCCATCAATGCAGCGATCCTCGCCGTCCTGGCTGGCACCGGGCTACTCCGGATCGAACACCTCATGATTAGTGCCGTCCTTCAGGGTGCGGTGAACTCCGTCATGATGCCTGCCAGGCAGTCGATCATCTCGGAACTGGTCGGCCGCGAACGCCTCATGAACGCGATCGGCATGAACACCTCCGGCCAGAACCTCATGCAACTCGCCGGCCCGGCGCTCGCCGGTGTGCTCCTCGCAACGACAAACCCTGCCGCTGTCTTCTGGGTCATGGGGGGGATGTACGCCCTCGCCGTGACATTCACCGTCAGGATTCCCGCGAAGCCGCTGTTCGCATACGACGGACGCGCACGCGGGCCACGCAGAGGTGGGCTCCGCGACCTGGTCGAGGGCATGCGCTACGTCGCGCAGGATCCGCCGATCCGCACGTTGATCATCGTGAACTTCATCATCGTGCTCGCCACTCAGCCGTACCAGATGATGCTCGCGGGCTTCGTCAAGGAGGTTCTGGGCAAGGGCGCCGCCGAGCAGGGCGTACTGCTCACGTTCACGGGCATCGGCGCCCTCGCCGGCTCGTTCGTCGTCGCCTCGCTGGGCGAGCGCAATCGTGGACGAATACTGCTGATCGTGGCGGCGGTTGCGGGAGTCTCGCTGATCGCCTTCGCGTCATCGAGGAACTACCACCTCACGATGGCGATCATGCTGATTGTCGGTGCGACCCAGGCCACACGGATGTCACTGGGGCAGGTACTTATCCAATCCTACTCACAGGACGAGTTCCGAGGGCGCGTGATGGCGGTCTGGTTCATGCAGTTCAGCCTGGTGCAGGTGGGCACGTTCCTCGTCGGGATCCTGTCCGAAGCGCTCGGCCCCCAGCTGGCCATCGGTGGCCTCGCGGGGACCATGCTGATCGCGCTTGTCTTTGTGACGGCCTTCATGCCTCGGATGCGCCAGCTGCAGTAGCGCCACCGGCACCTGCAACCGCGGCCTAGCGACCCGCGAACCGGTTCCAGGTCGGCGTGATAAGGACCTCGTTCAGCGTGACGTGCATCGGCAACTGCGCCACATAGCGGATCAGGTCGCCCACGTCCTCGGCCTGCAGCATCCGCGCCTTGTCCTCGTCGCTGACCTTCACCGGCCGGGCATCGAGGATCGGCGTAGCAACTTCACCCGGGCAGATCGCGGTGGCGCGGATGTTGTGGTTGCGCTCCTCGATGAGGAGGCTCGCGGTCATCGCGTTCAGGGCGTGCTTCGCCGCGCCGTAGGCCGGCCCGGTCAGCGGGCTCACGGCCTTCCCGGCCATCGACGAGATGTTGATGATCGTGCCGCCGCCTTGCTCGCGCATCAGTGGCACCACGGCATGGCAACAGTAGAAGACGCCATCCAGGTCGATCCCGATGACCTGATCCCAACCGTCGGTCGTGACGTTGGACCAGTTGCGGTCAGTGACGTTCACGCCCGCGCTGAACACGCCGATGTCGACGCGGCCGTGCTGCGACTTGATCCGCCCGACCACATCGAGGACTGCCCGCTTGTCGGCGACATCGAGTGCCTCGACCGACGCCTTGCCGCCTGCGGCCTGCACCCGCTTCGCGACACCGTCCAGGAGATCGCGACGCCGGCCGGAGAGGACGACAGTGGCCCCCGCCTCGGCGAGTTTGAGCGCGGCGGACTCACCGATGCCGGTGCCCGCTCCCGTGATCCACGCCACGCTGCCGGTCAGGTCACGCATCGGACTACCTCCGCTCGCGGACGGCCGGTTGCCGTGCGCCGGGCGGCATCGTAGCGGTCACCGGAGCCTCTGTGGTCAAGAGACGCGGATCAACAACTTCCCGGTCGACTGCCCGCTGGCAATCTCGGCGAGCGCTTTCGCGGTGTCAGCCAGGGGATACTCCCCGCCGATCTGCGGCTTCAGTGACCCCGCCAGATGCCACGCAAAGAGGTCGGCCATCCGGCCGTTGATCTCCTCGGCGTCTCGCAGGTGGTCAGCCAGGCCGGGGCGCGTGAAGAAGATCGAGCCCGCACGCACCATCAGCGAGGAGTCGATGGTGGTTACCGGCCCCGAGGCGCCGCCGTACAACACGCAGGTGCCCCGGCGTTTCGTGGAGAGCAGTGAGGTCTCGATGGTGGCCGCGCCGACGCTGTCGTAGACGGCGTCGCAGCCGAGGCCGTTGGTCGCTTCCTTCACTGCCTCTGCGACATCGCGCTCGCGGCGGTCGATCACGACCTCCGCCCCCATCCGGCGGGCGAACCGAGTCTTCTCCTCACCGCCAACGACCGCGACGACCCGCGCTCCCTTGGCGACAGCGATCTGCGCCAGCAGGTGGCCGACACCACCAGCGGCTGCCCAGATCAAGCAGGACTCCCCGGCCTTGATCGCGTGAGAGTCCGTCGCGAGGTAGTGCGCCGTCGTGCCCTGCACCATCAGCGCCACGGCCACCTCGTCAGTAACGCCGGCCGGCACCTTCACCACACGCCACGCCGGCACCACAGTGAACTCAGCGAAGGCCGACGGCATCCCGTTCCAGTAGACGACGCGGTCCCCCTTCGCGAGCCCCGTGACGCCGTCTCCCAGAGCCTCGACTGTGCCGGCCGCCTCGACGCCGAGGGTGAACGGAGGAGGCGTCCGGCGCGCCGTGCCGACAGCCATGCCGACATCAGCGAAGTTGACACCGCCCAGGGTGATGCGGACGAGCACCTCCCCGGCACCGGGCGTGGGCGCCGGGATCTCCTCGACGTGGACGTCCTCGATCGGGCCGTATTCGTTCACTCGCGCTGCGCGCATGGGGACTCCTCCTTCGGACCGGGCGGGCGGCGAGGCGGCCTAGATCAGGCCGACAGCGTCCGCCTCGATACCGAGGGCACGGAGCGTCTCGGCGGTCGGTGCGCCGGTCTGAGGGTCCCAGCCCTGCTCGATGTAGTAGTCCGTGACGACCTGACCCATCGCCTCGGGAGCCAGGCCCTTGTGCTTCGGCAAATCCTCGGCGAACCGCTTCGGCAAGCGGTCATCGGCACGTGTCATCCCCTCCCGCATGTTGAAGAGACGGGCGAGCGTGAGCCCTCGATGGGCGGTCGTGACCATCTCCGTCTGGTCGATGCCCCAACCCGTGACCGCGTTGATGATCTCGGCGGTCTGGCCGTCGTCGTACGCCAGGAAGTGGCACATGCCGACCTGGTTGCGCAGGCCGTTCTTGTCGCCGGTCTGGCGCATGTGATCGCCACCAGTGGGAGCGAGCATGTAACTCGTCCGCATCGGCTCCATGTGGCGGGGGTCGTGCATGGCCATCTCCATGCCCTTGACCGTCGTCAGCCACTCCTCAGAGCCGTTACCGATCTTCTGGGCGGCGCGCTGGGAACCCTCAGCGAGGAGATCCCCGAAGCCGTCCCGATAGGCGATCTTGTTCAGCATCTCGATCACGGCGTCGCCGTTGCTGAACTGCAGCTTCACGCCATCGGTGTCCTCGACCGTCAGGACGCCCTTCTCGTAGCACTCCATCGCCCACGCGATCGTGGTGCCTGCCGTGATCGTGTCCATGCCGAGGTAGTTGCACACCTCGTTGGACTTGCAGATCGGAAGAGC
>SCVR01000178.1 GCA_004296805.1 Dehalococcoidia bacterium | reverse complement strand
GCCGACGCATGCTGGAGCAGCGTTGCGGGAGCGAGACCGCGGCCGGTGAGTACGGTGGTGTTGGCGGCGAGCGAACCATCCGTGTCCAGGGCACGCTTCAGCGCGGACAGCGCCTCGGCGGCGGTGAACTCGTCCGGGCCATAGATGACGTGCAGCGGCACGCGCGGCTCCCCGTGCACCCTCGAGCGCGTCTGGCGCGTCCGAGGGTTAGTCGATCTCCAGTTGCCACCCGAACCAGGCGGCGACGGTGACGAGGGCGAAGATCGCGACGCCGGGCCACAGGAGCGTGGGGAGGAACCCCGCGTCCATGGCCGCCGTCTGGTATCCCGCCCAACCGAGCGCGAAGAGGGCCCCGGGGAGGGGGAGCCAGCGCGGGAAGCGGGGGTCGGCGGCATCCACCAGTGCCCCGCGCAGCAGTTCGCGCGGCGTCACCGGGGCATCGTCCCCTCGCTCCTCGTCTTCGTGTCCGGCCATCGGGACGAGCGTACGCGCCTCGCGTGCGGGGCGTCGAGGCGAGGCGGGCCCTACCGCCGGTCAGGCGGCGTGCGCGTCTGCGGGGTCAAGGGTGCGGTCGCCAGCCCGCCACCAGAGGGCGAAGACTGCGAGTGAGGCGGCGGTGAGGGAGAGTGCGGCGAGGGCGAGGCCAGCGTTCAGGCCGCCGCGGTCGGTGGCGAAGCCGAAGACGGGGAGGATGGCCAGCGTCATCAGGTGCATGACCACCGAGGCGACCGAGAGCGCCGTGGCACGCACATGATCGTCGACGCGTCGTGCCACGTAGTCGGAGACGAACGGCCAGAGGACGTTCCAACCCAGCGACGGGAGGATGAAGATCGGATAGAGCCAGAAGCGGCCACCGATCCCGCCGAGCAACGCTAGCGCACTCAGTGCCGGCATGACGAGGAAGAGCAGCGTAAGGCCGAGGCGGCGGCCCAGACGCTCCGCGAACTCCGCGCAGAACGCGGAGAACGCCAGCTGGAAGCCGACGAAGATGCCGAGCGACCAGACCGGCACGCCGTAGTTGAGCGCGACCGGCTGCAACGAGATCCCCATGGTGTGGATGGCGACCGTTACGAGTCCCATGAGGAGGGCTGCGCACAACAGAGTCGGGCGACCCAGGACGACCCGTGTGGCGGCGATGCCGATCCGCAAGAACGTGTGGCGTTCGCCCGTGCGAGGCGGGTCGGTGAGGGCGAAGGCGAGCAGGAACGCGGGTGCGGAGGCGATGCCCGAGACGATGAACGGGACCTCGAGCGGTACCCACTTCACCATGAGTGCGCCGACGAGCGTGAAGAGCCCGGTCGCGGCGCCACCAATGACCTTCTCACGTGCCTGCCAGCGTGTGAACTCGGCGTCGCGGCCGAGTGCCTTGAGCGAGTCAAAGAGGATGGCGCTGTCGGCGCCCGAGAAGAGTGCCTCGGCGACTGCGAAGAGCACGTATGAGAAGGCGAGCAGCGGCACGGTGTGCGCGAGGCCAAAGGTCAGCATGGATGCAGCGGCGACCACTGAGCCGAGGATCACGCTGAGCCGCCGGCCCCAGCGATCCGCGAGCATGCCGGTCGGGATTTCGCTGGCAAGGACGAAGACCGAGTAGGCGGCCTGGAACAGCAAGACCTCGCCGAGCGTAACGCCTCGTTCGGTCGTCAGGTAGATGACCCAGATGCCTTCGCCCAGCCAGACCCAGCGGGTCATCCACCACCACGGGAAGATCCGGAGGTTGCGTTCCATCGCCCGCAACGCGACGTCTTCGTTGGCGGCGGGCGGCATGAGGGCTACGGGAAGAGGTCGAGCGCCTGCTCGCGCACGATCTCCTGCGCGGAGCCCTCGCCGGGCTGGTAGGGGAAGCCGCGCACGATCGCCGCGGGGACGGCGTCCAGTTTGCCCATCACCATCTCCGCGGCACCGGCGACCTCGTCCGCGTCGCAGATCATCGTGACGCGCAGGACGTGGCCGTCGAGGTCCGCCTTGCCCACGTAGTCGCGCATCGCCAGCATCCCCGCGACGCCGATCGCGATGTTGGTCTGACCGAGGCGCCACGGGCGGCCGAACGTGTCCGACATGACGACGGCGACCTCGATGCCGGAGCGGGCACGGATCGCGTCGCGGACTCGACGGCAGGAGGCATCCGGGTCGACGGGGAGCAGGCAGACGAGGCCCTCGCCACCGACGTTCGAGGCGTCCACGCCGGAGTTCGCGCACTTGAAGCCGTGGTGCGTTTCGGTGATGAGGACGGGGCCAACCTGCCGGATGATCCGCTTGGACTCCCGGAGGACGGCCTCGACGACGCGCGGGTCCTTCTCCCAGCGCGTCGCGTACGCGAGGGCGAACGGACTGGGCACGAACGTGTCGAGCGGGACGACGCGGCCCTCCGCCTTCGAGACGATGCGCTGCGTGATCACGACGATGTCGCCCGCGGCGAGCGGGGTCCCCTGCCTCGTGGCGGCATCGATGATCTGGGCGGCGAGGTCATCGCCGGACTGCACCATCGGCATGCCGGTGAGGCCGATCGCGCGGAACTCGGGGACCGCCATGCAGGACTCCCTACGCGTGGCCGTGGGTGTCGAGCCCCACGACGCGGATGCCGGTGTGCGCCTTGTAGCGGCCGTTGATCCCGATGATCAGGATCGTGATCTGCTCCACGAAGCGGGAGAAGCGTAGCGGCCCGGCGTCTACGCCGCGCACTCCGGCGATCTCGCCGGCGAGCGCCATCACTGCCTGCTTCGCGTCCGCGTCCGCGCCGGTGACGAAGACGTCCGCACCGACATGGGCGTCCGGGTCCAACAGCACTTCCGCCGCCAGGTTGTGGAACGCCCCGATGACGCGCGAGCCAGACAGGATGGCGGCGGCCTCCTCGGTCGCTGAGCCGTCCGCGACCTCGACCGGGCGAGGGCCACGGTCGAAGACCACCGGCACGACGGCGTCGATCACGATCTTCCCGGCGACGGCGTCACGGAGCCCTTCGAGCGTGGCGCGGTGGGCGGCGTACGGGACCACGATGACGACGAGGTCTGCGTCGGCGACGGCCGTCGTGTTGTCCGAACCGGAGACGGGGCCATGCGTGCGGGCGCCGAGCCCAGCCAGCACCTCGGCCGCGCCGGCCTCGCCACGGGCGGCGTCACGGCTGCCGATCACCACGCGATGTCCGGCCAGGGCGAAGCGGGTTGCAAGGCCGCGGCCTTCCGGGCCGGTGCCGCCGACGAGGGCGATCGTGTGGGGCATGCGGCCTCCATGCTGCGGGCGCCGCCGTCCATGGGGGCGCGCCTATCATCGTGCGACGCCGATGGTAGCGCGCCGCCCCCGGAAGGCCCGTTGTGACTTCGACCCTAGACCTGGCTGCGGACGGCGCGCTCACGGTATCGGTGCGTGGCGTGACGCATCGATACCCCGGCGCGGATGGGCGCGCGCTGCTGGCGCTCGATGGCGTCGACCTCGATGTGCGCGCGGGCGAGTTTGTCTCGATCGTGGGGCCGTCCGGGTGCGGGAAGAGCACGCTGCTGCGATTGGTCGCAGGGCTGATCGCGTCGCAGGCGGGGGGCATCGAGGTGCTGGGCGGCACGCCGGGCGACGCCCAGCGTGCGCACGCGCTGGGGCTGGTGGCGCAGGAGCCGGGGCTGCTGCCGTGGCGCGATGTCGCGGCAAACGTGCGGCTCCCCCTCGATGTGACCCGCACCCCGGACGGTGCACGCGTGAACGCGCTCCTCGAGCAGGTTGGGATCGCTGACTTCGCAGGCTACCGGCCAGGTGCGCTGTCGGGTGGGATGCGACAACGCGTCGCGCTGGCGCGGGCACTGGTACATCGGCCGCGGCTGTTGCTGATGGACGAACCGTTCGGCGCCCTGGACGAGTTGTCGCGCGAGGCGATGCGGGTCGAGTTGCTGCGGATCTGGGAGCAGGAGCGGATCGCGGTGCTGTTCGTGACGCACTCGGTGGCCGAGGCGGTGCTGCTTTCCGACCGCGTGGTCGTAATGAGCGGACGGCCCGGGCGCGTGCGAGCGGTCATCGATGTGCCGCTGCCGCGACCGCGAGGCGAAGCGCAGGAGTCGAGTGCCGCGTTCATCGAGACGGCGGCGGCGGTGCGGGCCGCGCTGCGTGCTGGCGATGATGGCGGCGCCGCGTGAACGGCCCTGCCGCCGAGTTCAGCATGCCGCGATCGTCGTGGGCGGCGGCCGTGTTGCCTCCGGTGGTCGCCCTCACCGCGATCCTCGCGCTGTGGGAGGTCTACGTCCGTGTGCGCGACGTGAAGGACTACCTGCTGCCGCCGCCGAGTGCGGTGTTCCGCGCGCTCTGGGATGACCCTGACCGGTTTGCCTCGGCGGCTGCGACGTCGCTGACGGCCGCCCTGGGTGGGCTGGTGCTGGCGAGCGGGATCGCCTTCGGACTGGCGGTGCTCGCGGCGCACTCGCGGGTGCTGGAGCGGGCGATCTATCCGCCGGCGCTGCTGGTGAAGGTAACGCCGATCGTGGCGCTCTATCCGTTGCTCGCGATCTGGTTCGGCTTCGGCATTGGCCCGAAGGTCGCGATCGCGGCGCTGATCACGTTCTTCCCGATGCTCGTGAACGCGATCGTGGGGTTGCGGTCGGTCGACCCACAGGCCCTCGACGCAATGCGCGTGCTGGCGGCAAGTCGGTGGGAGATCTTCCGGCGGCTGCGGTTCCCCTCGTCGCTGCCGTACGTGTTCGCGGCGCTGCGGATCAGCGTGCCGCTGTCGCTGGTGGGGGCCGTGGTGGCGGAGTTCCTGTCCGGGTCGTCCGGGATGGGGCAGTTGATCCTCATCGCAAACGGGGCGTTCGACACGGCCTCGCTGTTTGGGGCGGTTTTCGTGCTGGCGGCGCTGGGGGTTTCGCTGACGGCGCTGGTTGGCTATGTTGAGGGCCGCGTGCTGGACTGGCACGTGTCCGCGGGCGCTTGAAGTGACCCGTAGCCCACTGTCTCGCGTGCAGCGCCCGCGTCACTCGCGGATGTACGCCCCGGCCAGCCGAGGTGTATTCGCATGTCCCTGCCCTTTGTTGTGACCACGCGGACGCGATCCGTCGCGTCTCTGACGGTGTTCGGGTTCGCACTCGCCGCGCTTGCCCTCGTCGCTTGCGGCGGCGACACCAAGCCCACGCCCGTCGCGACCTCGACGGCTGCAGGCAGCCCAGCGGTCGCCACCCCGACGCCGAAGCCGCCGCTGGCGAAGGCGACGTTCATGGCGGGCTTCCGCCCGCAGGCGAACCTCCCGTTCGTGGCTGCGTACGTCGCGAAAGAGAAGGGGTTCTTCGCAGACGAGAACCTTGACATTGACATCAAGCATTCGTCCGGAGCGGACGAACATCTGAAGTTCCTGCTTGAGGGTTCGGTGCAGTTCACGACGGGCACGGCCGCGCAGGCGCTGCGACGATCGAGCGATGGCCTGCCGCTGGTGGCCGTCGCCCTGTACGGGCAGCGCGGGGACCAGGGGTACGTGGCGCGTGCGGATTCCGGGATCAAGACACCGAAGGATTTCAAGGGGCGCACGATCGGCTTCAAGAGCGGCGTCGTGCCGGCGGAGCTCGATGGGATGCTGGCGAGTGCTGGCCTGAAGCGCGAGGACGTGAAACTCGTCTCGGTCGGCTTCGATGTGCGTGCGTTCATCGAGAAGCAGGTGGACGTTTACCCGGTGTTCCTCAACAACGAGCCGTACGCAATCCGCAAGGCGGGCGTGGAGATCAACGTGATCGACCCGGCGGACTTCGCGGTGCCGACTCTCGGCATCACGACGCTCGTGAACCGGGAGACGCTGACGAAGGACCCGGCGCTGGTTGAGCGGTACCTCCGTGCGACGTTGCGGGCGACGCTCTGGATCCAGTCGCATCCGGACGACGCGATCCAGGTCGTGCTCAAGTACGCACCCGGTGCGGACGCGGCGCAGCAGCGGTTCCTGCTGGACCAGGACCTCGCGGCTGCGAAGCGCACGGATGGCATCGGGCGGTCATCGAGGGAGCAGTGGCAGGCACTGGCTGACACGCTCGTGAAGTACCAGGTGCTGCCGAAGGCGCCCGATGTCACGCAGGCGTTCGACAACCGGATCGTCGACGGGCTCTACGCGCGAGGCGAGATCAAGTAGCCGTCCGCGTCTGTCCTACGGGACTTTCACGGGGATGACGCCGAGGATCTTGCCGTCCACGCGCACCTCGAACTCCCACGCGCCGGCGGCAACGCCATCCAGCGGGCGGATGCCGATCCAGAACTTCCCGGAGTCACCGCCGGACCAGGGGATCGGTGGCGACTGGTAGACGCGCTGGTTGTTACGGAAGGCGATCCACTGGATCAGCGACGCACCTTCCATCGAGGAGTAGTCGAAGAACCCCAGTACCTGCGATGGGCCAGACTGCGGGGCGGCTGAGGGCGTCCCATCCGGGCCAGCCAGCGATCCGCCGCTGAAGTTCTTCGCCGCCGGCGTCAATGCGGGGCGGCTGCCGACGTAGGCGGCGCCGCGCGCGCGCATCTCCTTGCCGATCCAGACCTCGACGCGCCACCGTCCGGGTGGCAGGCCGCCGGTGCCGGGCACCGTGATGCGGTCGTTCACGATCCCGAAGGTGCCGCTCTTCCACGCCATGGAGGAGGAGACGGAGTCCTGGCGCACGTCATCGAGGAACCAGCGCTCCTCGACCACGGTGCCGTCCGGGACGCCCTCGACGGAGTACTCGTAGTAGAGCGCGGGGACGCCGGTCTTGAAGATCTGGTCGTAGTCGAACAGGTCACGTCCCGCGGGTGTGTCGATGGCGCTGAGGGCGAAGGAGATCTTGCCTACGCGGATGCCGTCTGCGCCGATCGGGCGGGCGACGCCTCCACCAGTGCCTTCGAGGTACAGCGGGGGGATCTGCTTGAAGCCCTCGGTCGCCTTCTGGGCCTGGTCGATGAGCGAGGCGGCGCGGTCGTAGGGACGGACCTGCCCCACCTGCGCCTTCGGGTTGTATGCCTCCTGCAGCATGATGCCGATGAGCGCGCCCGCCTGATTGAACACCGGCCCTCCCGCAGCGCCCGAAGGCATGCGGGCCGCGGTCTTGAACCACAGGCGGCTCGTCGCGCCCGCCTCGCTGCGCTGGCCGGTGACGGCGGCGCGCACCGCGGTGAGGGTGGCCTGCGCCGCGCCCTCGCCGGGGTGTCCGAAGAGGCGGATGACCGTGCCGGGCGTTACGGCAGTCGTGTCCGCGGGGACGACTGCGGGGAGGTCGAAGTTGGGAGCACCGTCGACCGGCCGGACGACCTTCAGGATCGCGAGGCCGCTGACCTGGTCGCTCACCAACAACTCAGCTTCGTATTCGACCTTGGGTGCGCGGCCTGCCTCGCGGTTGGTGGCGAGCCGGATCCTCGTGTACGCGGGGCCGCCGTCCGTGCGGTAGGGACGGACGACCGGGTAGGAAGTCAGGACGAGGCGTCGAGCGGAGTCGACGACGACGCCTGTTCCGAGACGGACGGCCTTGCCGTCGTCGTTGGCGGGGATAACCTGCACCACGGCGCGTGCGAGGTCGGCGTCCGCGGCATCCGCGGTGGTCTGACCGGGGCCGACGCGCGGGCCGACAGTGATGCCGCCGGCACTCGCAGTGGGGGAGGGTGTGGCCTTGCCGCCGCCCGGGATGATGCCCGCGGCGCGGTCGCACCCTCCGAGGAGGAAGGCGATCAGGAGGACAAGGGGAGACAGCGCCCGAGGGGCGCGGAGCAGCCGCATTACCGCACCGTACCCCCTCGGCTGTGGCTTCTTCCACCAGCGGGCGGGGTCGAGCGCCGGATTCAGGCAGTTCCTGTGCATCACGTACTTGATAGGCGCCCCAGCCGGCCCGTGTAGACTCGCGGCTGCTGTCCCGGATTCGGTGGGCCGCCGAGGAGGCTGACGTGAACTACGAGGCGATCCTGTACGACGTAAGCGAGCGGGTCGCGACGATCACGCTCAACCGTCCAGAACGGATGAACTCCTTTAGCGGGCCCCTGCTGTCCGAGTGGGAGGACGCCCTCCGCCGGTCTGCGGAGGATGACGGCGTGCGTGTCGTCATCGTGACCGGGGCTGGGCGGGCGTTCAGCGCGGGCGCGGACCTGCAGGCGACGGGCGCCGACGACCGGGTGCTGATGGCGGAGAAGAACGCGGGGGAACGCCGGAACTCGCTGCGCTACTCGGTCCACCGGGTCCCGCAGGCGATCCAGTACCTGGACAAGCCGTACATCGCCGCGGTGAACGGTGCCGCCGTGGGCGCAGGGATGGACATGGCGAGCATGGCGGACATCCGCATCGCCTCGGACCAGGCACGCTTCGGGATGTCGTACGTGAACGTGGGACTTGTCCCGGGAGATGGCGGCGCGTGGCTGCTGCCGAGACTGGTGGGGACGCAGAAGGCGCTGGAGTTGATCTGGAGTGGCGAGCTCTTCAATGCCCAGAAGGCGCTCGAGATCGGGTACGTCTCGAAGGTCGTCCCGCACGACACGCTGATGGAGGAGACGCGGGCCTACGCCCTCCGGCTGGCCGAGGGGCCCCCGGTAGCGATGCAACTCGCGAAGCGCCTCGTCTACCGGGCGATGAGCCAATCGTTCCCGGAGGCGCTGGAGTCCGCACAGGCCGCAATGACCATCGTCCAGTCGACCGAGGACTCCAAGGAAGGCCCGCGGGCATTCCGGGAGAAGCGGAAGGCTGTGTTCGAGGGGCGCTAGCCGCTTCCGGGCGACGATTCATCGTTGTTTAACGGCTCTGCCACTCCTCGATCACTCCTGCGAGTCACGATCTCGATGTGACTTCCGTTTCACCAGTGGTGTGACGGGTCGGATTGAGAGCAGGAGGAACCCATGACAAACACGAACGGTTGGAGGATTTCCGCGATCGCGGGGATCGTCGTAGCCGCCATGCTGATCGGCGGAGCAGTCGCGCTGAGCGCGTTTGGTGGTCACACCATCACTACCATCACGCCGTCTGGTGCGCGGGTGACGCAGCCGGTGCAGCAGGCCTCGTTGCCCACCGCGGGCGGCATCGCCGATGTCGTGGCTCGTGTCCGACCTTCAGTGGTGCTGATCGAGGGCTCGACACAGGGGACGGCGGGGACCTCCAGTGGGACGGGGATGGTGATCGACCGCGAGGGTCGCATCCTGACGAACTACCACGTGATCGAGGGCCAGAAGGACATCAAGGTCACCCTGGCTGACGGGACGGCCGCGAAGGCGACGGTGGTCGGCTCCGACCCGGGAAGCGACCTCGCCGTGATCAAGGTGAATGTCGCATCGAACCTGCTTGCCCCGGTGGCCTTCGCTGACTCGGACAGCGTCCGCGCGGGCGACTCGGTCTTCGCGATTGGGAACCCGTTCAACCAGAACTTCTCCGTGAGCGCGGGGATCATCTCGGCCACGGGTCGAGTCACCACCTCGTCGTTCACGGGTCGTGCGATCCGCGACGTCATGCAGACGGACACGGCGATGAACCCGGGCAACTCGGGCGGCCCGCTCTTCAACCTCAAGGGCGAGGTGGTCGGCGTGAACTCCTCGATCGAGAACCCAAGCGGCCGGTTCTTCGTCGGGCTGGGCTACGCGATCCCGTCGAACACGGCTCAGCGGTTCCTGCCCGCGATGATCCAGGGCAAGGACATCCAGCACCCGCAGTTGGGCGTCTCAGTGGCGCCGCTGGACGAAGTGGTCGCAGCGAACCTTGGACTGACGGTGACGCGAGGCGTCTACGTCACCTCCGTGACGCCGTCAGGCGCGGCGGCGCGGGCGGGCATCGTGGCCGCCTCGCGCGGGACGAACGCGCAGACCGCGGGCCGCGGCGGCGATGTGATCACGGCGGTGGGTGGCCAGCCCGTGCGCAACTTCGAGGAACTGGCCCGTGCGATCGACAAGAACGAGGTCGGCGCGAAGGTGCAGATCGACCTCGTGCGGAATGGCCAGCCGATGTCAGTGACGGCTGAACTCCAACTGTGGGACCTGCGGTAACGGCGCTAGCGGTCCTCCACCGGTGGCAACTCCAGAGCGCGCCCGGCGACCAACAGCCAGGCGCGTTCTGCTGTCTCTGAGACTTGCTGGTTGATCCGTCCGAGCAGGTCGCGATAAGCGCGGCCGAGTGCGTACTCCGGGACGAGCCCTGAGCCCACCTCGTTGCTCACGATGACCGAGGTGCCCTCCCGCAGGGCGAGGCATTCGAGGAGCGCGCGGTTCTCGCTGACCAGTGAGATCTCCAGCGCGTCGACGTCTGCGGGACTCGGGGCTTCGTCACGCAGGTCGAGCAGGCGGTTGGAGACCCACAGTGAGAGGCAGTCGAGCAGGATGGTGTCGCCCGCCTCGGCGCTGCGTGCCGCAGCGAGGGGTGTGCGTGGCGCCTCGATGGTGCGCCATGCGGCAGGGCGCTGTACCTGGTGCCGCGCGATGCGCGCGCGCATCTCGCCATCGAGCGGTTCGAGCGTGGCGATGTAGGTGACGAGGGTGCCCAGGCTGGCGGCAAGGCGCTCCGCGTAGGAGGACTTGCCGCTCCGTGCGCCGCCGGTGACGAACCAGATCTGACCCATGGTGACCGCTAGCCGATCAGCGGTTCGGTCCAGCCGTGCATGCCGGCTGCGACCAGCGAGAGCCAGACCACCACCTGCGAGACCTCGATCGCGGCGCCGAAGACGTCGCCGGTCACACCCTCGAGCATGCGCGCGGCCATCGCGCTCTTCGGCTTCGCGGGGCTCGTGCTCATCCTCGCCGCCACCGTCGCGGCATTGCTCATCGCGGGCCTCGCCGCGCG
>SCVR01000177.1 GCA_004296805.1 Dehalococcoidia bacterium | reverse complement strand
GACGCGGGCTACGAGTCGCTGTTTCGACGACGACGGTTGATGGACCGTGGGATGACGGCAGTCATGCTGGTCGCCGCTGTTGCCGCAGTCGCCCCGCTGATCCTCATTGTCTTCCACGTGTTAACCCATGGCATCGGGGCATTGTCGTTGTCACTGCTGACGGAGGATCCGAACCCGGCAGGTCGGCCCGGCGGCGGCGTACGAAACTCGATTGCCGGAAGCGCCCTGATGGTCGGTATGGCAACGGCGATTGGCGCCCCGATAGCCATCTGCTGTGGCGTGTTCCTTGCGGAGTTCGGTCAGAACCGTTGGGGGATCGTGCTGAGGTTCTTGGTGGATGTGCTCGCGGGGATGCCTTCCATCACGATTGGGCTCTTCATGTACAGCCTGGTTGTCCTCCCCAACAAGCATTTCATGGCGATCGCAGGCGCGCTGGCGCTGGCCGTCATCCTCATCCCAGTGGTCGCACGCGTCACGGAAGAGATGCTCCTGCTTGTTCCACGTGGCCTCCGGGAGGCCGCCTTCGCCCTCGGCGCGCCCAAGTGGCGGACGGTACTCACCGTCGTGCTGCCGACCGCGCTGCCCGGCATCGTCACCGGGCTGATGCTGGCGCTCTCGCGTATCGCGGGGGAGGCAGCGCCGCTGCTGTTCACCTCGCTGGGGAACCAGTTCTTCAGCCTGGATCTCCTGCAGCCGATCGACGCGCTCCCGACGCGGATCTACTTCTACGCGACGGGGCCGTTCGACTACTGGCATGATCAGGCGTGGGCGATGAGCCTGCTGCTTGTGACGTTCATCTTGGTCGTGAGCCTGGTGGTGCGGCGCGTGGCCGGTACCAAAGTGACGGTCCGTCAGTGAGTGCCGCCCGAGGGCCCGTGGGGGAGTTTCCGATGACCGAGTCCGACAGCCCGACCACCGCCGCGCCGCGCTCGGCATTCGCCCTGCGGTCGCCCAACGGAGGTGGCTTAGACGCGAGTGCGGAAGCGCCGAAGCGCATCGCCCTGCAAGCCGAGCATGTGTCCGCGTGGTACGGGACGAAACTGGCCGTGTCCGATGTCACGCTCGATATCGACGCGCACGCTGTCACCGCTCTGATCGGCCCCTCGGGGTGTGGGAAGTCGACGCTCCTCCGTTGCCTGAACCGCATGCACGAGGTGACGCCTCGGGGACGAGTGCAGGGCCGAGTGCTGCTTGAAGGGGACGATATCTACGGGGCGGGCTCCGACCCGACACGCGTGCGCCAGCGGATTGGGATGGTGTTCCAGAAGCCGAACCCGTTCCCCACGATGTCCATCGAGGAGAACGTTGCGGCGGGACTCCGCTTCATGAACATCCGATCTAAGTCGGAGATCGCGGATCGCGTCGAGGCATCGCTCAAGTCGGCTGCCCTCTGGGATGAGGTCAAGAACGACCTGAAGAAGCCGGGCATCGCGCTCTCAGGAGGACAGCAGCAGCGCCTCTGCATCGCCCGCGCGATCGCTGTGGAACCAGAAGTCGTCCTGATGGACGAGCCGTGTTCTGCCCTCGACCCGCTGGCGACGCTGAAGGTGGAAGACCTGATGCGCACGCTGGCTGTGAAGTACACGATCGTGATCGTCACCCACAACA
Source organism: Dehalococcoidia bacterium (assembly GCA_004296805.1). Taxonomy (GTDB): domain Bacteria; phylum Chloroflexota; class Dehalococcoidia; order UBA2979; family UBA2979; genus SURF-43. The sequence continues at coordinate 1,930 of SCVR01000177.1, read as the reverse complement.
TGCAGCAGGCGGCGCGTGTCTCTGACCGGACGGCCTTTATGCTGGCCGGGGACGGCGGCTACGGGCAGCTGATCGAGTACCGCCCCACCGATGAGTTGTTCACCAACCCTCGTGACAAGCGCACCGAGGACTACATCACGGGGCGCTTTGGCTAGCGACTGAGGGCGTGCCGGCTGGGGCAAGGGGGATGGTGAAGCAGATCTTCGCCCCACGAGCCTCGTCGTCAGCCACCCAGATCTCTCCGCCGTGTCGCGTCACGATCTGCCGTGCGATCGAGAGGCCGAGGCCCGTCCCGGTGGCCAGGCCGGCCGTACGGGCCCGGTCGGACGTGTAGAAGCGTTCAAACACGCGCAGACGCTCGTTGGGCATGATCCCGGCGCCCTCGTCGTGCACCGAGAATTCGACGAACCCCGGGCGATTGTCTGCACCGACCGTCACGGTGTCGCCGGGTTTCGAGAACTTGATCGCGTTGTCGAGGAGGTTCGTGAGCACTTCGAGGATGCGCTCCTCGTCGGCGATGACGAGGGCGGAGGCCACGCTACTCGCCGTTTCCCCTGCCAGCACGATGCCGGCGCGGACTGCTGCCGGATTGACTCGCTCGATTGCCTCGTGGATCAAGCGCCCGGGCATCACCGGAGCGACGGCAAACGGTTCGTCACCCTGCTCGATCCTGGATAGCCGGATCAAGCGTTCGACGATGCCCTGCATTCGGTCGATCTCACCAGACAGTTGGCGGTGGAAGCGGACGCGTTGGGCCTCGTCCGGGACGCCGTCCTCCAGCGTCTCGGCGAGTGCGCGCGCGGCGGTGATCGGTGTGCGCAGTTCGTGCGAGATGTTGGCGATCAGATCCTGTCGCGCACGTTCAGCACGGCGCTGAGCCGTCCGGTCGAGCACGGTCACGACCGTCCTCCCGTCCGGCAGCGCGAGGCCGGTCACCCGAAGCGTCAGGCCGGCATCCAGCGTGATTTCGTGGACGACGCCGTCCGCTTCGCGGGCCACTCGGGCCAGCTCGGCCTCTCGGGTGGCACGGATGAGGGATACATCCAGCATGGCATCCCGTGGCCGGTCAAAGATTGCCGCGACCGCGATGTTGGCGAACCGGACGGTCTGGTGCGCGTCCAGCAGAAGCACACCCTCGACTAGTCGGTCCAGGATTGGCGCGACGCCGGGATCCTGCAGCGCGGGCGCTTCGGCGCGCGGGCGTTCCGGGTGTGCATCACGAGCCGCCACGAAGACGGTGAGGAGGACGATCACCACCGCGACGGGTACTTCCCACGGGGAGGCGAGCAGCCATAGGCTCAGCGCGAGCAGTGCGACGAGGCCAAGCGTGACGAGGCCCGTCCGGCCGCCGAGAGTCACGGGACGAACTTATAGCCGATGCTGCGGACGGTCAGGATGTGCTGCGGACGGGCTGGCTCGTCCTCGATCTTCTCGCGGAGCCAGCGGACGTGGACGTCCACCGTGCGTGTCTCGCCGCGGTACGTGATGCCCCAGACCGACTCGAGGATTTGGTCGCGGGTCAGTACCTGCTCCGGGTGGCGCATGAGGTATTCGAGGAGACCGAACTCACGAGGGCGGAGCGAGATGGGTGTGCCATCGCGGCGGAGTTCGTGGCGAGTCGGGTCGAGCGTCAGACGGCCCGCAGTCACCGCCTGAGCACCCTCCTCGAGTTTCACACCCGCGTGACGGGAGAGGTCGTCCCGACGCAGCATCGAGCCCACGCGGGCGCGTAGTTCGCGCATTGAGAACGGCTTCGTGACGTAGTCGTCCGCACCCAGTTCCAGGCCCTGGATTCGGTCGGGTTCAGCGTCGCGTGCCGTCAGCAGGAGGATGGGGACTGGGGCCTCTGCACGGAGGATGCGGCAAACATCGAGCCCGGACATCCTCGGGAGCATGACATCGAGGACGACGGCGTCCGGGTGGTGGCTCC
>SCVR01000176.1 GCA_004296805.1 Dehalococcoidia bacterium | reverse complement strand
GGGTCGCACGTTGTTCGCTGGCGCGGGCGGCGAGGTCGGCGAAGGTCGTCTGGTCGACGACATCAGCGATGGCGTCGCGGACCTCAGTCCAGAACCCGCGCAACGTACAGCTCGCTGCATCGGCACACCGCGAGGCGGGACATGACTCGTATGCCGTCTTGCTCGCGCACGCGATCGGCGCCAGCGGCCCGTCCATCACGCGCACAATGTCGCCGACCGTGATCTCGTCGGCTGGCTTGGCGAGCAGATAGCCACCCTGGGCACCGCGACGCGCGGCGAGGATGCGAGCGGCACGAAGACGCATCAGGATCTGTTCGAGGTATTTCTCTGGCACGCCGGCCCGCGTCGCAAGCTCGTGAAGCGGGAGGGGCACGCCTGTCGGGCACTCAGCGAGTTCGAGGACGGCACGGATGGCGTAGTCACCGCGAGTCGAGAGACGCATGTCGAGTTCCCATATCTGACTAATAGGGATTGCCTAGGCCGGGAAAACGCCCTCGATAAGGGCGCAGCACGAACCTCAGAGAATCACCTATACGCCGCAGGGGAATGACTTGTCACCCCTCACCCGCAGACATATACTGCCGTACATGACCTCAGCGGTCAAGATACTCAGGTTTAGGCCGAAGGAATCTCTGAGGGGCACTCGTCCGACCGGACGAGCGTGATGAGAGCCTTCGCCACCATTCCTGCCGAACGCATCCGAGACGCCAGAGAGCGAGTACCACGATGAGCACCACGAGCGACCGCCAGCAGGCCCCGCACGTCATCCCGATCATCGAGAAGGAATTCACCGACTTCGACACCGAGGCGAAGGACTTCCTCGCTGGCAATCAGGACGAGAAGAAGTTCATTGGCTTCCGCCTAAAGCAGGGCGTGTACGGACAGCGCCAGGCGGCCCGCCAGATGGTGCGTGTGAAACTCCCCTTCGGCGGCGTCACGCCCATGCAACTCGAGGGGTTCGCTCAGGTCGCGGAGCGCTTCGCGCCGCTGGGCAAGGGCCACATCACCACCCGCCAGAACGTCCAGTTCCACCACTTCCGCCTGGCCGAGGCGTACGACCTGCTGAAGGTCCTCGGCGCCCACGGCCTCTCGTCACGCGAGGCCTGCGGCAACGTGGTGCGCAACGTGACCGGTGACCCGTGGGCCGGCATCCGCTCGGACGAGCCCTTCGACATCACCCCGTACGCCGGAGCGTTCGTGCGCTACTGGGTCCGCAACCCCATCTCGCAGTTGCTCCCGCGCAAGTTCAAGGTCACCTTCTCCGGCTCCGAGGTGGACGCCGCGATGACGGCGATCCACGACATCGGCTTCATCCCTCGCGTCCGAACCGAAGGCGGCAAGGAAGTGCGCGGCTTCAAGATGGTCGTGGGCGGGGGCCTCTCCACCATGGCGAAGGAAGCCCTCCTCCTCTCCGAGTTCGTCCCGGTCGAGAAGTTCCTGACCTACTCGGAGGCGGTCATCCGCATCTTCGAGGACGCCAGCGAGCTCCGGAAGGACATTCACAAGGCCCGTCTGAAGTTCCTGGTCCAGCGCGTCGGCGCTGAGGCCTTCCAGAAGATGGTGGAGGAGCGGCTGGCGCAGGACTGGGCGAAGCAGATCCCGCCGCTCGAGGCGCTCATGTACGTCGAGGACGAGCAGGCGCTGGCCCCGGCAGGCTCCGCGCTCGACATCAACGCTGTGCCCGCTGGCGACCGCGCGGCCTTCCAGAAGTGGGTCGACGAGAACGTCCGCCCTCAGAAGCAGACCGGGTACTACGCGACCGAGGTGAAGGTGCCGCAGGGCGACCTCACCCCCCCGCAATTCCGCGGCCTGGCCAAGATCATGGTCGACCTCGGTGGCGGGCGCGCCCGGATGACGCAGGACCAGAACATCGTCTTGCGCTGGATCCCGGGCGCGAACCTCCACGCGGTCTGGCAGGCACTGCAGCCGTTGGGCCTGGGCGGTGCTGGCGTCCAGACGATCGAGGATGTGGTCTCCTGCCCGGGGACTGACTCCTGCAAGCTGGGGATCACCTCGTCGATGGGGCTCAACCGCGCCATCTCCGAACAGGTGAAGACGCTGAACGTCACCGACCCGCTGACGCGGAAGGTGCTGATCAACATCTCCGGCTGCCCGAACTCGTGCGGCCAGCACCACCTCGGCAACATCGGCTTCCACGGCGCGGCGATGAAGAACGACGACCGTCAGGTGCCGGCCTACAACGTCTTCCTCGGCGGTATGCGCCGCGAGGGCGAGACGTTGCGCATCGGCTCGGTGGCGCGCCTCCGCATCCCGGCGAAGCGCGTCCCAGTGGCCGTCGAGCGGTTCATCGGCGTCTACGAGTCCGGCCGCGAGGCAGGCGAGGAGTTCAACGCCTTCGTCGACCGCGTTGGCACGAAGCCCTTCGAGGCTGCCGTGCAGGACCTGTCGATCACGCCGAAGTTCGCCACCGACAACTTCCAGGAGTTCATCGACTGGGAGCGTGAGGGCTTGTACGTCCTCGAACGCGGCGAGGGCGAGTGCGCCGTCTAGCGGAGTCCGCCTGACCGCAACGGGTGCGGGGCGGGCAGTAGCCCGCCCGCTCCATTCACCGGGAGCAAACGGTGAGAAGGGAACCACCAGTGACCACGACACCCGCCACGGAGGAACTCGCCGCCATCGAAGCGGCGGAGGCCCGGCTGCATGACGCCACCCCCGAGGCCATCCTCGAGTGGGTGTTCACGCGCTACGGGACGGGCGTCACGCTCGCCTCGGCGTTCGGCAACACGGCGGACGCGGTGCTGATGGACATGGTGGCGAAGGTCGCCCCGGGGACTCCCGTGTTCTACCTCGACACTGACTTCCTCTTCCCGGAAACGCACGAGTTCATCGCGAAGTCGCGCGAGAAGTACGGCGACAAGATCAACCTGCAGATGTTCAAGACCGACCTGACGCCAGAGGCGCAGGCCGCGAAGTACGGCGAGCGGCTCTGGGAGCAACACCCGGACCAGTGCTGTGACATCCGGAAGGTCGAGCCGATCCATCAGGCGCTCGCCGGCAAGGCGGCGTGGATCACCGGCATCCGCCGCGACCAGTCAGAGACACGCGCGAACGCCCCTGCAGTGACATGGGACGCGAAGTTTGGGCTTGCGAAGGCCAACCCGCTCGTCACCTGGGACGAGAAGCAGTCCTGGGCGTACATCTTCGCCAACAACGTCCCGTACAACCTGCTCCACGACCGCAACTACCCGACGGTCGGCTGCACGAACTGTACCCGCGCCGTGATGCCCGGAGAGGACCAGCGTGCCGGCCGGTGGGCGGGCACGGACAAGGTCGAGTGCGGCCTGCACCTCGACTAGACGACGTGGAGCGCGACGGATGAGCAGCACGGCCACGCGGCTAACGCACCTTCAGGCCCTTGAGGCCGAGTCGATCTTCATCATCCGCGAAGTCGCGGCGGAGTTTGAGCGCCCGGGAATGCTGTTCTCCGGCGGCAAGGACTCCATCGTGATGCTCCGGCTGGCGGAGAAGGCGTTCGCGCCTGCCCGCATCCCGTTCCCCGTCGTTCACATCGACACTGGCCACAACTTCGACGAGGTCATGGAGTACCGCGATCGTCGCGTCGCCGAGCTCGGCGTGCGTCTCATCGTCGGCTCCGTGCAGGAGAAGATCGACCGTGGTGAACTCGTCGATGAGACCGGACCACGGGCCTCGCGGAACCGGCTCCAGACGCCCGTACTCCTCGAGACCCTCGCCAAGCACGAGTTCGACGCCGTCTTCGGGGGCGGACGGCGCGATGAGGAGAAGGCCCGTGCGAAGGAGCGTGTCTACTCCTTCCGCGACGACTTCGGCCAGTGGGACCCGAAGAACCAGCGTCCCGAATTGTGGAACCTCTACAACGGTCGCCACCGGAAGGGTGAGCACATCCGGATCTTCCCGCTCTCCAATTGGACCGAGATGGACATCTGGCAATACATCGCCGAGGACGACATCGAGGTGCCCTCGATCTACTACGCACACCAGCGCGAGGTCTTCGCCCGCGACGGCATGCTCATGGCGACCAGCCCGTTGATCCAGATGCTCCCCGGTGAACAGCCATTCATCGAGACGGTGCGGTACCGGACGGTGGGCGACCTGACCTGCACGGCCGCGGTGAAGAGCAGCGCGGCCACCGTGGACGAGGTCATTGCCGAGACGGCTGCCACCCGAATCACCGAGCGCGGCGCGACGCGCGCTGACGACCGCTTCTCTGAGGCAGCGATGGAAGACCGCAAGCGCGAGGGTTACTTCTAATGGAACTCCTCCGCTTCGCCACTATCGGTTCCGTCGACGACGGGAAGAGCACGCTCATCGGGCGGTTGTTGTACGACGCCAAGTCGATCTTCGAGGACCAGTGGGACGCCATTGAGCGCACCAGCCAGAACCGCGGTGAGGAGTATGTGAACCTCGCGCTGCTCACTGACGGGCTGCGAGCCGAGCGCGAGCAGGGCATCACGATCGACGTCGCCTACCGCTACTTCGCAACGCCGAAGCGGAAGTTCATCATCGCGGACACCCCCGGCCACGTGCAGTACACGCGCAACATGGTGACGGGAGCCTCTACGGCCGACGTGGCCCTCATCCTCATCGACGTCCGCCAGGGCGTGGTCGAGCAGTCGCGGCGACACGCCTTCATCTCGTCACTCCTGGGCATCCGCCACCTCGTGGTCTGCGTGAACAAGATGGACCTGATCGGCTTCGACCGATCGTGCTTTGACGCGGTGCGCGCGGATTTCGAGCAGTTCGCGAAGCGGCTCGGCGAGGTGGAGATCACGTACATCCCGATCTCCGCGTTGAACGGTGACAATGTCGTCGAGCGGTCGACGTCGACGCCCTGGTACGAGGGCCCGGCGCTGCTCGAACACCTCGAGCGACTCGACGTCACGGACAGCGAGGACTTCGACCACGCACGCTTCCCGGTGCAGTACGTCATCCGCCCCATGAGTGCCGAGCACCACGACTACCGCGGTTACGCGGGATCGGTCGCAGGCGGTGCCTTCCACCCGGGTGATGAGGTGATGGTGCTCCCCTCTGGGCGCCGCACCCGCATCGAGGCCATCGACACGTTCGAGGGCAGCATCCCGGAGGCCGTCCCGCCGATGTCCGTGACCATCCGGCTCGCCGACGACGTCGACGTGTCGCGGGGGAACATGATCACCTCGGTGCACCACGCACCGAAGGCGGCCCGAGCGGTTGAGGCGTGGGTGTGCTGGATGTCCGAGCGGGGACGGCTGACCCCGGGTGCGCGCTATGCGATCAAGCACACCACCCACGCGGCGCGCACCGTAGTCCAGTCGGTCGAGGGGCTATTGGACATCAATACCCTGAAGGAGGGCCCTGGGGACGGTCTCTCCCTGAACGAAATCGGCCGGGTCCGGCTCAAGACTACCGAACCTCTGTTCGTCGACTGGTACGCCCAGAACCGGCGCACCGGCTCGTTTATCCTGATCGACGAGGTGACCAACAATACTGTCGGCGCCGGGATGATCGTGGGCGCAACCGAAGAGGACGACTAGGTTCCCCCGAAGGTCGGCAATCCTCGGCGACTCCCGCCGAACCTCGGGAAGCGCATCGTGAGGTTCGCCACCTAGAGTGGACGCTTACCGTCCGACCGCGGAGCAGGGCACGACTCGTGGGTTACTACCCGATCTATCTAGAACTCGAGGGCATCCCGGTCCTCCTCGTCGGGGGCGGGCACGTCGCGCTCGAGAAGATCGGGCGGCTCGTCGACTCGGGGGCGAAGGTCACCCTCGTTGCCCCGGAGCTCATCCCGCCTGTGCGGGCTTACGCCGACAGCGGGCGCGTCCGCTGGGTCCCCCGCCCCTTTCATGACGGGGACACCGCCGGGCAGCGTTTCGTGTTCGTCGCCACCGACAACGGTGAGGTGAACCGGCGGGTGGCGGACGAGGCCCGGGCCGCCGGCACTCTGGTCAATGCAGCGGACGACGTCGACAACTGCGACTTCATCCTGCCGTCGGTCGTCCGGAAGGGGCCGCTGCAAATCGCAGCATCGACGGCAGGGACCTCGCCAGCGATGGCCCGCTGGCTGCGTGAGCGCCTCACCGAGTTCCTCAGTGACGACATCGAGATCCTCGCCACCTTGCTCGGGGACATCCGGCGCGAAGTCCGCGTCGGCGACCGCGAATGCGCCGGCAAGTGCGAACGCGCCCAGACCCCACCGCCGCTCCTATGCGATACCTGCCCCAACCGGATTCCCCCGGACCGCTGGCAGGAGGCGATCGATGCCGAGGTGATGCGCTTGATCGCAGCGCGCGACCTCGACGGCGCCCGGCGACGGCTCGTCCACGGGTTACACCGTGACGCCCTCATCCCTTCCCCGTCGTGGCGAGAGGGTGCGCGATGATCACCGCCGCAGGGTTCTCCCATCACACGGCGCCCGTGCATGTCCGGGAGCGGCTGACTCCCCCGGCGGACGACGTCCCGGGCATCCTCAAGCGAGCACACGGTGTGTTTGGCGCTGCAGCGCTGATCTCCACCTGCAACCGCGTGGAGTTGTACCTCTCCGGTGAGCACGAGGCTGGTCGCGTGGTCAGCTTCCTCGCCCGCGAGTTCGGCACAGACGGTGACGCTGCCGAGCGATACCTCCAGACCTGGCACGGCGTCGACGCGGTCGAGCACCTCTACCGCGTCGCAACCAGCCTCGACTCGATGGTGGTCGGGGAGACCGAGATCCTCGGCCAGGTGCGGGCCGGGTTCTCCGAGGCGGTCAAGGCCGAGACACAGGATGCTGTCCTCTCCCGGCTGTTCCACACGGCGGTCCGCACCGGGCGGCGCGCCCGCAACGAAACGGGCATTGGCGATGGCGCGCTCTCCGTCTCCTCCATCGCCGCGCAGCAGGCCCGCGCGCTGATCCCCGACATCAGCACCGCGCGCATCCTGGTGATCGGTGCTGGCGAGGCCGGCCAGCTTGCAGCCCAGGCCCTCGTGGCTGCAGGCGCCCGCAACGTCGTCGTGACGAACCGGACCTTCGACCGGGCGGAGTCCGTCGCGTCGGCCCTCGGAGGCACCGCAGTCCCCATCGAGGAGTTGGGGACTGCGCTCGCCAGCGCGCAGGTGGTGATCGGTGCCGCGGGTGCAACGCATCCGCTGGTCGATGCCGCACTGCTGGAGCGCTCCCTCACGACGCGCGACGGCGTGCCACTCGTCATCATCGACATCGCGATGCCGCGCACGGTCGACCCGGCGACCCGTGCCCTTCCGGGTGTCGTCTACTACGACCTCGATGACCTGCAGGCACTCGCCGACCGTGCGAGCCTGGCCCGCGCCAGCGAGGTCTCGGCAGTCGAGGCGATCGTGGCGGAGGAGACGGCACGTTTCGCAGTGTGGGGTGCGCGCCTGCATGTCGCGCCGACCATCGCCGCACTCACTGACCGCACCGAGGCGCTACGGCGAGCGGAAGTGTCGAAGGTGCTCCGCCGGCTACGCGCGGATGGTGTGGACCGCTCCCACGTGGAGGAGCTGATGGAGGCGGCGACTCGAGGGCTCGTCAACCAGCTGCTGGCCGGGCCGATCGCCACCTTGAACGAGCGGCACGACCAGGACGGCTACATCGACACTGTGCGCGACCTGTTCCGCCTCGACGAGGCCCGCGCGACAGACGCGGACTGAGGCCACAGTGCCGCGCCTGCGCTTCGCCACCCGCACTTCCGTGCTGGCGCTCGTCCAGACCCGCCTGGCGTCAGAGGCGATCCGGGCCGTGCACCCAGACATCGAGATCGAACTGGTCGAGGTCACCACTCGGGGCGACCGTGACCAGTCGACCCCGCTCCGCGCGATGGGCGGCGAGGGGGTCTTCGTGGCGGCGGTGCGCGACGCGATCCGCGAAGGGCGCGCCGACGCCGCTGTGCACTCCCTGAAGGATGTCCCGTCGATGCCCGTCGAGGGCCTCATGATCGCCGCCATGCTTGAGCGCGCCGACCCCCGGGACGCCTTCGTCGGCCGGGACGGGCGCCGCCTCCGTGACCTGCCGGCAGGGGCACGCGTGGGCACGAGCGCCACACGCCGGGCCGCGATCCTGCGCGCGATGCGCCCCGACCTCCAGGTCGCCGAGATCCGGGGCAACGTCGATACCCGGCTCGCGAAGGTGCAGCGAGGCGAATACGACGGGGCGATCCTCGCCGCCGCGGGACTGCTCAGGCTCGGACGCCTTAGCGAGGCCACCGAGATCTATGAGGCGCACGCGTTCCTCCCGTCTCCCGGACAGGGTGTGGTCGCCATCGAATGCCGTTCAGATGACGTCGCGACACGGGCGCTGGTTGAGGTCGCGGAACACGCCGCGACGCGGCTCGCAGCTACGACCGAGCGCGCGGTACTCGCGGCGCTCGACGCGGGCTGCGAACTCGGGGTCGGCGCGTACGCCTGGCGGGAGGGCGACCTCATCGCATTGCGGGCGATGCTCGCCCCGGCCGACGGTGACGGCGCACCCGTGTTTGGTGAGGCCACGGGACGACTGTCCGAGGCCGAGGCGCTCGGACACGGTCTCGGCGAGCGGTTGAAGGTCGCACTTGCAGGGGGCCCGGCGTGACCCTTGGACACGTGTGGCTCGTCGGTGCTGGCCCCGGCGATCCGGGGCTGATCACCGCGAACGGCCTTGCCGCGCTTCGCCGAGCCGATGTCGTCGTCTACGACCGGCTCGCGCCCCACGAACTCCTGGATGAAGCACGCGCCGGCGCCTTGCTGATTGATGCCGGCAAGAGCGCCGATAACCACACGCTCACGCAGGACGAGACCAACGCCCTCCTCGTGGAACACGGGCTCGCCGGGCGGCGTGTCGTGCGCCTCAAGGGCGGCGACCCCTACGTCTTCGGGCGGGGCGGGGAGGAAGCCCTCGCGCTAGCGGCTGTCGGCGTCCCATGCACCGTGATCCCGGGCGTCACCTCGGCCATCGGCGGGCTCGCCCTTGGCGGTGTCCCCGTCACCCACCGGGGTGTCGCCACCTCGTTCGCGGTCGTCACCGGGCACGAGGACCCCACGAAGCCGCACGAGGGCGTCGACTGGGCACGTCTCGCAGGAGCGACCGACACGATCGTGGTGCTGATGGGCGCCGCCCGCCTCGAAGGCATCGCACGCGCGCTGATCGAGGGAGGCCGACCGGCATCGACCCCCGCCGCCGTCGTGCAGGAGGCCAGCACGCCCCGCCAGCGTGCCGTCACCGGCACTCTGGCCACCATCGCCGGAGTCGCCCGAACCGGGAAGATTGGCGCGCCCGCCCTGTTCGTGGTCGGCGACGTCGCTGCCTTCCAACAGACGCTCGCACCAAGCGCCCTCGCGCCGCTCGCGGGGAAACGGGTGCTGGTCACGCGCACGCGTGCGCAGGCGTCGTCGCTGGCCGAAGCGCTCCGCCTTGAGGGCGCGCACCCAC
>SCVR01000175.1 GCA_004296805.1 Dehalococcoidia bacterium | reverse complement strand
GGCCGCGGTCTCGCTCCCGCAACGCTGCTCCAGCATGCGTCGGCACTCCCCTTCCTCGCGCCGTCGCGCCTCGTCGTCGTCGAAGGCCTCGTCACATCGCTCAGCGGACGGCGGGGCAGCGCGGACGCCTGGCAACCACTGCTCGACTTCGTGCCACTGATGCCCGACAGCAACCACGTCGTCCTGCTCGAACCACCACCGAAAGAGCAGGGCGATCGTGACGTCGTGGGTGCGCACGCGCTGGTCACCGCGCTGAAACGGATGCCGAACGTCACCGTGACCCAGTGCGCGGCGCTGCGTGCGCGCGCGTTCGGCGGCGGGCCGAGCGAGGTCGAGTCCTGGATCGAACGGCGCGCACGCGATCACGGCATCGCGATCGAGCGCGCGGCCATCGGCCTGCTCGCCGACCTCGCTGGCGCGAACCTGCGGATGATCGCGACGGAACTCGAGAAGCTCGTCGCCTACACCAACGGCCGTCCGATCACCGCGACGGACGTCGAGGTGATGACGCCGCTCGCCCGCGACGAGAGCACCTTCGAACTCGTGGACGCGATCATCGAAGGCCGCGCCGCGCATGCGATCGTGATGCTCCGCCGCGTGCTGGAGGAGACCTCGGAGACCCCGATCGCCGTGATGAACCGCGTGGCGCGCGCCATCCGCAACCTCGTGCGCGCGACCGAACTGATGGAGGCACGCGCGAGCGAGCAGGCGATCGGCGAGGCCACGGGCTCGCGCGGCTACCCGCTCACCAAGCTCATGCGTCAGGCGCGTGCGACCTCGCGGGCGGCGGCCGAGTCTGCCCTGCGCGCCGTCGAGGCCGCCGACACGGAGATCAAGACAGGGAAGCGCACGGACACCCTCGCCCTCGAACTGCTGGTCGTGCACCTCGCCACACTCGCCCCCACCGGCCGCGGCGCCCGCCGCTAGGCGCGCCAGCCCCGTCGCGCCGGCCGAGCCCCTGCCGCCGCGATGTTGACGAGTTGACAGAACTCCCGTAGCCTTCGTTCCGAACAGAACATCTGTGCCGCACAGATGTCTCGGCGGGGGCTGCGAGGCTCGGCGGCATGCGGTGGGGGTGGGACGCACGGGCCGTCTGGCTGCGAGGCCGGGCGGCGTGTGACGTGAGAGAGGCGCGCAGTATGTCGGACGGTCTGTCGGAGAAGCAGCAGGACATCCTCCGCTTCCTGGAGCAGTTCATCGGGGAGCATGACTACCCGCCGAGCATCCGTGACATCCAGCAGGGCTGCGGGATCTCGTCCACCAGCGTGGTGGACTACAACCTCAAGCGCCTCGAGGAGAAGGGCCTGATCCGCCGGGACCGCGAGGTCTCGCGCGCCATCGAACTGCTCAACGGGCAGGGCGAGCGGCGCCGGCGGACGGTACAGGTGCCCGTGCTCGGCCCGATCGCGGCTGGCATCCCGATCCCCACGCACCCGGACAGCGTCGCGCCGCTGGACATCATCGAGCTCACGGACGAGCAGGTGCGCGGCAAGACGAACCTCTACGCGCTGCGCGTGCAGGGCACCTCGATGATCGACGCGCTGATCAATGACGGTGACATCGTGGTCCTGGAACCACGCCAGACGGCGGACCCAGGCGAGGTCGTGGCCGCGTGGATCGTGGACCGCGGCGAGACCACGCTGAAGAAGTACTACCCGGAAGGCCGCAAGGTCCGTCTCCAGCCGATGAACTCGACGATGGCGCCGATCCTGGAAGACGCCAGCAACGTGCAAGTGCAGGGCCGCCTCGTCGCCACCATCCGTCAGTTCTAGCCACTCATACGAGGCGCTCGCGCCCCACACCACCCGAGGGCCTCGCTGCGGCGAGGCCCTCGCCACGTCTCCGCAGTACCGTATCCACGGGATCGATCACGGGGGCGAGATGTCCGAGGCGGGCGACACCAGGACGACCGACGCCGGCGAGCCACGCACGCCGATCCTCTCCGTGCGCGACCTGCGCGCCGCCTACCAGGGGCCGGAGGGGATGATCCCCGCGGTCCGTGGCGTCTCGCTGGATCTCTACCCGGGCGAGGTGCTCGCCCTCGTCGGCGAGTCCGCCGCCGGCAAGTCCTCGGTTGCACTCGCCACCCTCGGTCTGCTGCCCACCAACGCCGAGGTCACCGGCTCGATCCTCTACGAGGGCCAGTCGCTCCTCGACCTCAAGGGCGACGCCCGCCGTCACGTCCGCGGCGGCGAGATCGCGATGATCTTCCAGGACGCGATGGCCGGACTCACGCCCACCCTGCGCGTCGGCGAGCAGATCGCCGAACTCTTCCTCGCGCACGAGAAGCTCGACGCGAAAGCGGCGCGCGCCGCCGCCATCGAGGCCCTCCGCCCGCTGCTCCCGGACGCGGAGCGCATCGTCGATGCCTACCCGTTCCAGCTCTCCGGCGGTATGGCGCAGCGCGTGATGGTCGCGATGGCGACCGCGCTCCACCCCAAGATCGTCATCGCGGACGAGCCCACGGCGAACCTCGACCCCGCCGTGCGGCTGGAGACCCTCAACTGGCTCGAGGAGATGCGGGACAACGGCACTGCGGTGCTGCTGATTACGCACGACTTCGGGGTCGTCGCCCGCCTCGCGGACCGTGTGATGGTGATGTACGGCGGCGTCGTGGCCGAGGAGGCCGATGTCTTCACGATCTTCCGCCGCCCCCGCCATCCGTATACCTACGGCCTGCTCAGCAGCTTGCCCGGCGTGATGGCGGGCGCGCGGCTCACGCCGATGCGCGGTAACCCGCCCGACCTCGCCACCCTCGGTGAGGAGTGCGCCTTCCTCGATCGCTGCCCGAAGGCGGTCACCCGCTGCCGCGTCGATCCCTCGCCGCCGCTGGCCGTCCCCGAGGCGACGCCGGGCAGCGATGTACCGATCGCGCCGGGGCACCGCGTGGCCTGCTTCAACCCGATGGTGGTCGACCTGCGCGAGGGTCGCTGACCCCCCGGCCGGTTCCCGCGCGATGCCGGTTACGATCGATCCTCAGTCACATCACCGGACGGACGGCCACATGCCCGCGGGACTCGAAGACCTCTTCGGCAAAGAACGCCCCGGCGAGCCGGACGAAGCCGCTGGCGAGTTCCGTCGCGCCCTCGTTGTCGCCGCCCACCCGGACGATGCCGACTTCGGTACAGCCGGCACCGCTGCCCTGCTCGCACGCGCCGGTTGGGATGTCCGCTTCATCGTCGTCACTGATGGCTCGAAGGGCTCCGACGACCCCGCGATCGCCCAGCCCGAACTGATCGCGATGCGCGCGCAGGAACAGCGTGACGCCGCGCAGATTCTCGGTGTCCGCGACGTGCGCTTCCTCGGCCACACGGACGGCGAACTGGTCTGGTCGCACGCCCTGATCGGGGAGATCGTCCGCGAGATCCGTGAGTTCCGGCCGTACGCCGTCTACACCCACGACCCCGAGGCCGTGATCATCGCCAACTCCTTCGTCAGCCACTCTGACCACCGCGCCACCGGCCTCGCCACCGTGGACGCCGTCTACCCCGCCGCGCGCGACCGCCTCAACTTCCCGGAACAGGTCGCTGAAGGCCTGCAGCCGCACAAGGTGCGCGAGCTCTACATCTTCGGCGGCAACGGATCGAACTTCTCCGTCGACATCACCGATGTCTTCGAGACGAAGATCGCCGCGATGCGGGCCCACACTTCGCAGTTCCCGCCTGAGCTACTGGACCGCATGCGCGAGTACTGGCGCGACGCGGACGGCCGCTACCACGAGCAGTTCCGCCGCGTCATCATGTTCATCTAGCGTTGACCTTGAGGCCCCAGATGCCGCAGCCGCTCCCCACGCCCGCCCGCTACTGCCCGCGCTGCGGTGCGGAGTTTGCGACGCCTGCTGCCGGCGCGCGGTGCGCGACCGAGGGCTGCGGCTACGTCTGGTACCCCGACCCGAAGGTCGCCGTCGGCGTCGTCGCCGAACGCGAGGGGCGCATCCTCCTAGTGCGGCGCAACCACGAGCCCGCCCTCGGCCGCTGGGCCTTCCCCTCCGGCTTCGTCGACGCTGGCGAGATCCTGCAGGAGGCGGCACGCCGCGAGGCCCGCGAAGAAGCCAACGTCGAGGTGCGCATCGACCACCTGCTCGGCGCATGGAGCAGCGCGGATGATCCCGTGGTCTTCGTCGCGTATGCGGGCACGATCGAGGCCGGTGAACCGTCGGCCGGGGATGAGGCGATCGAGGTCGCGTTCTTCGACCCCGACGCCCTCCCACCGCTCGCCTTCGACCACGACACCGAGGTCATCGCCGCATGGCGTGCGGTCCGCGCTGCATCGGACGGCGCCGCACGTCCCATCACCCTGCTCCAGCAACGCGGCATCGAGGCCGAGGTGCTCGTGCCACTCATCCGCCGGCTCGAGGCCGACCTCGGCGTCGAGCGCGCCCACGCCATCGCCCGCGACACCATCGAGGGCATCGCGCGCCAGCAGGGCCGCGATGTCGCCGAGGCCCTCGGCCGCACTGACCTCCCCGGGTTCGTGCAGGTGAAGGACTCCTGGGGCGGCGCCGGTGGCGACCTCGCTATCGAGACGCTCCGGCAGGACGAACGTCATCTCGAGTTCAACGTCGTCGGCTGCCGCTTTGCGGAGATGTACCGCCGGATGGGCGCCGCCGACCTCGGATTCCTGCTCTCCTGCAGCCGGGACTTCGCCCTCTCCGAGGGCTACTCGGACGGCCTGCACCTGGACCGCACCCAGACCATCATGCAGGGGGCCGCGTACTGCGATTTCCGCTACCGACTGGCGCAGACCGCCCCCATGCGCGAGGATGCCCGCGGCGGGAAGGACACCCCCCCGACCGACTGACGGCCGGCGCCCGCCGGCCACCGCCCAGGCCCCGGCCCGCAGGCAGGCCGGCTCCCGAGGAGGGACGTTCGATGGAAGTCACGATGGTCTTGACCGAACTCGGCAAGAAGTACCACGACGACATTCGCAAGCTGCTGCGCGAGTCGCTTGCGGAAGCCGGTCTCCCCGACCTCGAGGTCAAGGAGACCATGATCCGCAACGACGAAGAGGCGCTCCCCACCAAGTGCCTCGGGTCACCGACGATCCGCATCGACGGCTTCGACGTCGAGTACATGGAGCGTGAGCCCGACGAGCGCTCCGCTGGCGTCCGCTACTTCAACACCATGGCTGGCTGGAAGCCGATCCCGGAAAAGGGCATGCTCGTCCGCGCGCTCCAGCGCGCCAAGGAGCGCGACCAGGGCAAGTAGCCCTCCGGCCCACTACCCATCAACGGCCCGCCCACCTCCCGAGGTCGGCGGGCCGTTTCGTGCCTCTCCATCGGCCCACGTCCAACGCCAGCGAGGGCCTTTGCGCCCTCGCTGCGCTACGCTCCGCAGCGCACGCGCGCCCGATGCGCGCTACAGGGGGTTTGCCATGAAGGTCGCCGTCGGACTCCACCGCTACGCCATTGAGAACTGGCCCGAAGTCACTAGCCTCGCGCTGGAGGCCGAGCGCCTGGGCGTCGACTCCCTGTGGAGCGCCGAGGCCTGGGCGCACGACGGCGCCACCCCGCTCGCCTACCTCATGGCCAAGACCACCAAACTGAAGTTCGGCACCGGCATCCTGCAGGTCGGCACCCGTACGCCCGCCCTCGTCGCCATGACCGCGATGACCCTCGACTCCATGTCCGGCGGACGCTTCATGCTCGGCCTCGGCACCAGCGGGCCGCAGGTCATCGAGGGCTGGCACGGTATCCCGTTCAAGAAGCCGATCCAGCACACCCGCGAAGTGATCGAGGTCTGCCGCCGCGTCTTCCACGGCGAGACCGTCGCCTACGACGGCGAGTTCTACCACCTGCCCCTGGATCAGGCACACGGCGGCAGCGGCGAGGGCAAGGCGCTCCGCTCCGGTGCACCGGCCACGCCCGACCTCCCGATCTACGTGGCCTCCCTCGGGCCGAAGAACCTCGAACTCACGGGCGAACTGGCCGACGGCTGGCTCGGCACTTCGTTCCTCCCGGAGCACGCTGCGCAGTTCCTCGACCCGATCCGCGAGGGCGCGCGCAAGGCGGGCCGCGACTTCAGCAAGATCGACATCGCGGTCGGCGGCACCGTCTGGTTCACCAGCGACGTCGAGAAGGCCGCCGAGACCCTGCGGCCCGGCCTTGCCTTCTCACTCGGCGCGATGGGGTCGAAGCAGCACAACTTCTACAACAACGCCTACTCACGTCAGGGCTACGCCGACGAGGCTAAGGAGATCCAGCGTCTCTGGCTCTCCGGCAAGCGTGACGAGGCCCGCGCGCGCGTCCCGCTCGAACTTGTCATCGGCACCAACTTGATCGGCGACGAGGGCATGGTGAAGCAGCGGCTGCGCGACTACCGCGATGCCGGCGTCACCACCTTCCGCCCAGGGCTCCACGGCGAAACGTTCAAGGAGCGCATGGACTCCCTCGCGCACCTGATGGATCTCGTCGCCGAGGTGAGCGCGGAGCCCGCGGCCGCACAGCGCTAGCGCTCAGTGACCGACATACGGATCACCGTCCGCATCCGCTCGACCGGCACGCGGGCCGGGTCGCTGAGGTAGACCTCGATGTGGTGACGGCCGGCCCGATAGCCGGCCTCACGCACGAAGGCCATCAGGCGGTCGATCGTCGGCTGTTCAGCGTCGTACGCGCCGACGTGGAGGATGCGCGCCTGCGTCCCCGCGGGAAGCGACACCAACTTCACGCGGTCCAGGAGTGGCGTCTCCGGATGCTTCGCCCGGACGGCTTTCACCGCGCGACGAAGTGCCGCCGCGTCGATGATGTCCGGAACCGCGATGCAGGCCATCCATCGCCAGCCCTCGGGCTTCTTGAAGTCGGCGATGCGAAACACGGCCTCAGGCGGCAGGACCGGGTAGTCCACCGCCTGCTCTGCCTTCGTCGCAAACTTCAGCGTGTAGGCCACCGGGTAGAGCGTCGCGAAGATCGGACCCATCGTCTCCGCGCCGGGCGGACGGGTCTCGACGATCCCGATAGCGTGGCGCGCGGGCACCTCGATCAGGTCCGGCTTCTTCCGGGCCGTGAACAGCGGCGCCCAATCCTTCCGCAGGTCCATCCGTTCCATGGTCCGACTCCTCGGCTCAGGGAGTGTCACTTCGAGGCGGAGCCGCGCCACCATACAACGGCGACCAAGCCTCGGCGCGGAACCCGTCGAGGCTACGCCAGGTGCGGTACCGGGCACGGCACCGCCTCCGCAGGCAGTGCCGCCGCGACCGCGCTGGCCACAGTGTCGAGCGCCGCCTCATCGAGGTGCCCCTGCGCCCATTCGAGGAGCTCGCGTTCCTCCCAGCGGATCTGCGTCGCGAGCGCCGCGCCGAACCGCACGAGGATCCCCGTGCGTGTCGCGGCGTTCGAGGCCCGCACCTCGGTGACCAGGTCCAGTAGCTCGCGCTGCCCGCCCTGCGCACGCGCGGCCAGTGCGAGCCCGCCTTCCTCGACAGCCGCGAGCAGCGGGAACAGCGCCCGTGCCTCCACCGCGAAGTGCGGCGTCATCGCCTCGTCCCAGTAGCGCAGGACATCGCGGACCATCGCGGACACCTCGCGTGGTTCCGCTGTCCCCAGCTCGCGCTGGATCCGCAGCGCAAGCGTCAGCGCATGGTGATGGTCGCGCGACAGGCGGGCGAGGCGGGCGTCTCGGCTCATCGGTGGGGGCTCATCGGTACAGGCTAGGCGCGGACGGGCGCGCGCTCTACTGCGTGCGCTACTCGCCCCGCAGCACGATCCCCATCACGTCCGCCATCTCGACCAGCGCAGGGGCGCCCGTCTCACCGGACACGCGCCCTGCGAGGAGCGCCTGCGCGAGGTCACGCAGCACTTCGATCGCCTTCGGGGTGTCGAGATCGTCGTCCATCGCTGTCTGGAACGCGACACGGTACGGCTGTACGCGCAGTTGGTCGGCGGGCCCGCCGGGCGCGAGTGCGGCCCGTTCGAGCAGCCGCGCAGTCTCCTCGCACGCCGCGAGCACGCCGCGGTCGAAGTCCCGATCGTCCCGCCACCGCTTCGCGAGGAGGGAGAGCCGGATCCCGTTCCCCGTGTGCCCCTCGCCCAGCAGGTCGCTCACCTTCACCAGGTTGCCGAGGGACTTCGACATCTTCTGGCCGTCGAGGCCCATCGTGCCGTTGTGCAGCCAGAACGCGGCATACGGCTTCAGCCCGCTCGCGGCCTCGGACTGCACGATCTCCGAATCGTGGTGGGGGTAGCGGAGGTCCTTGCCGCCGCCGTGGATGTCGATCTGGTCGCCGAGGTGCCGGCACGCCATCGCCGAGCACTCGATGTGCCACCCCGGACGCCCCGCACCCCACGGCGACGGGAACGTGGCGCCCTCGTCCGTACATGGCTGCCACACCAGGAAGTCCAGCGGGTGCCGCTTCAAGTGCTGCGGCTCCTCCGGCATCGAGTCGCTCTTGAACTCAAGCAGGGCCTGCCCGCTCAACCCCGCCAGCACCCCGAACTCCGGCGTCCGCGTCACGTCGAAGAAGACATACCCCTCTACCTCGTACGCAAACCCGTTCGCGACCAGCCGCTGCACGGTCTCGATGATCTCGGGGATCGTTTCGGACACGCGGGGGTAGACGTCCGGCTGCAGGACGTTCAACTCCCGCATCTCGTCCAGGTAGACCTGATGGTTCCGGTCCGTCAGTTCCTTGATCGACAGCCCGAGGCGACGCGAGACGCGCACCATGTCGTCGTCCACGTCGGTGATGTTCTGGACGTGTCGCACCTCGTACGCGTTGAACTCCAGCCACCGCCGGATCGTGTCGAACGCGACGTAGACCAGCGCGTGTCCGAGGTGGCCGACGTCGTACGGCGTGATCCCGCACACGTAGATTGATGCCTTGTGGTCCTCGCGCGACACGAACCGCTCGACCCGTCGGGTCAGCGAGTTGTACAGGTGCAGGTTGTCGTACGGCTGGGGCTGGAGCACTCGAACCTCGTCCGTGGTCGCCTCGGGACGTCGTGGGCGCCTCGATGTTGGAGCGCGCGGGATCGTAACACCGAGGGCCGGTGCGCCATCACGGCCACATGACCGCTGGAAACGAGAACACCCCCGGCGTCTGCCGGGGGTGTTTCGTTGTCCAGGGGGCTCGAGTGGTTCTTGTTACTTCTTGGCGGCGGGCTTGCGCGCCGCCGGCTTCTTCGCCGCTGCCTTCTTGGCAGCAGGCTTCTTCGCAGCGGGCTTGCGCGCCGCTGGCTTCTTCGCCGCCGCCTTCTTGGCGGCCGGCTTCTTTGCAGCAGGCTTCTTCGCCGCGGCCTTCTTGACGGCGGGCTTCTTGGCCGCCGGCTTTCGGGCCGCTGTCTTCTTCACCGCAGCCTTTTTGGCTGCGGGCTTCTTCGCCGCCGGCTTCTTGGCGGCTGGCTTCTTCGCTGCCGGCTTCTTGGCTGCCGGCTTCTTCGCAGCGGGCTTCTTTGCTGTGACCATCAGTTACACCTCACCGTCACGAGGCCCCGGACGAACGAAATGCTAACACGAATGTGCGTACTCGCAATATTTTTTCGGGGGATTGTGTGGAAAAAGTTGACAACTTTTTCGGGGCCCCTTACCCGCCCATCAGCCCCCTGATCGCGCGGATCGCTCCCCACGATCGTGATCGCCCCACCTCCATCGATGCCGATCGACGATCGATCGAGGCGCATCGCCCATTCGAATGCTGCCCATGCCGGCATCGCATCCGCTGCGTAGACTCGCCGCATGACCGACGAACCACATTCGAGTGCCAACACCTTCGACCTCCTCGCACAGATTGATCCGTGGGTCGCGCTGCAGGACGGACGCCGCCAACTCCTCGCCGCCCTCGAGGCCTGTGACCCCCGCTCGGGTGCGCGCATGCTGGCGATCCCGGAGTTCGCCGCCATCGGAGAGACCACGGGCACGCTGCTCGCGATGCTCGCCGCTCATGCCGCGAGAGACCGCGCACACGCCGGGTTCTTCGAGTCACTCGACGCGCCCGGCGGGATCGGCGGTGCCGCCGCAACGATCACCATCGACATCGCCGATTGGGATGCCGTCCGCGCGGAGATCGATGCGGCGCGGTTCGCCATGCTCGAAGCCGCCGGAAATCTGCGGTCGGATCGCTGGGAGGAAACCCTCCGGACGCCGTGGGACCCAGACATCGAGGACAGCGTCACCGCACTCCTCGTCGTCCGGGCCATGGCGGACGGGATGCTGGCCGACGCCATCCTCGCCCTCAGCGTCATCCCGCCCGAGGGCCCGCGCGCGCTGTAGCATCGCGTCGAAGCACACCCCAGATAGGCACGCAGGTACCGCAGAGACGGAGTGATCCATGAAACTCGCACGCGTTCAGGTCGAAGGCGGCGTGTACTCCGCGCGCATCGAGGGCGACACCGCGCACCTTCTGGAGGGCGACATCTTTGACCGCCCCATCCACATGGGGCGGTCGCTTCCGCTCTCTCAGGTGAAGCTCCTCGTCCCCAGCGTACCGACGAAGATCATCGCCATCGGCATCAACTACAAGAGCCACGCGGGGGATCGCCCCGCGCCTGGCGACCCGCAGGGCTTCCTCAAGGCGCCTTCCTCGCTAATCGCGCACGGCGAATCCATCGTCATCCCCGCAGACAGCAAGAACTGCCACATGGAGGCCGAGGTGGTCGCCGTCATCGGCCGGCAGGCGAAGGCCATCACCGAAGCGCAGGTGGATGCCCACGTCCTCGGCTACACCGCCGGGAACGACGTCTCCGAGCGCGACTGGCAGCAGAGCGACCTGCAGTGGCTGCGCGCCAAGTCGAGCGACACCTTCGCCGCAGCCGGCCCGTGGATCGAGACCGACCTCACGCCGGAGGCCATCACCGTCGCGGGCCGGATCAGCGGCCGCACGCAGCAGCAGTCTGACACCAGCCTGCTCATCCACTCCGTCCGTAAGTGCATCGCCCACATCTCGCGCTTCGTCACACTCGAACCGGGCGACCTGATCTACACCGGTACCCCCGGCCAGACAGCCGCCATCGTCGACGGCGACATTTGCGAGGTCGAGGTCGGCGGCGTCGGGATCCTGCGCAACCCCGTGCGACGGGGGTAGCGCGAGCCGATGCCCCGCCCCTTCCGCATCGCTGCGCTTCAACCTCGGACGTTCGAGCCGCGTGAGCACGTCCGTGCGTGGGAGGCCCTGCTCGCGCGCATCGACGAGTCGATCGCGGGGCACCACCTGCTCGTCCTCCCGGAGGCGGCGATCCCAGGGTGGGCGTTGCTTTCGCGAGACGCTGCCGCGGCCCTCAACCTCCCTGCGGACGAAGTGTGGTTCCAGGCCCTCGCCGATCGGGCGCGCCGATCCGGGTGCGCGATCGCCGCGGGCATCGTCCGCCGTGACAGCGATGGCGCCCTCCGCAACGAGTTGGTCCTCTTCGGCCGGGACGGCAGCACGCTGGCCCATGCGGGGGAGCGCACGGCCTCGGGCTGGTTTGCCCGCGGTCGCGGCCCGGCCGTCGCTGACATCGAGGGCGTCCGCGTCGGGCTCATCGTGGGCCACGACCTCGCACGCCGTGACCTGATGCGCGGTCTCGCGGGCGTGCAACTCCTGATCGCCGCGGCCGCCCCGCGCGACACCGGGCGCGTCCCTACCTTCGAGGCCAGTGCGGAGTCCGATCTCCTCGCCGCACGTGTCGCACTCCTCGGTGCCTGGGGGATCGTGGGCGGGAAGAGCGGCAGCGAAGGCGGCCTCGTCCGCTTCTGCGGCGGCGCCGGCATCCTCGACCCGGCGGGCCAGTGGGTCGTGCGCGCGCCCGCCGATCAACCCGGCATCGCCGCGACGGAGATTGACATCGACGCCGCGCCGGGGTCCGCCCTTGACTTCGCGTCCCTGCCAGCGATGCGTGCAGAGGACACCGGCCGCGACGCGGCCACCGGCCACGCCGCGGCCATCGCCTTCGACCCGCATCCGTCCGCCGTCGAATCGATGGAGCGCGTCCGTGCCCTCGTCGGCGCTGCCGTTGCGTCAGGCGCGCGCCTCGTGGTGCTGCCCGACCTCGCTGGGACCGATCCGCGTGCCGTCACTGCCGCCGAGACATTGCCGTTTCTCCGTGCGGTCACGGAGGGCTCGGGCATCACCCTCTTCGCCGGACTCGCCGAACGTTCCGAGGGCCAGACCTTCAAGACCGCCTACGCCATCGAGGATGGACAGGTCCTCTTCGAGCACCGCCAGTCCGTCCTCGACCGGGACGAACGAGCAGCCGGATTCCGTGCCGGGGATCGCGCGCCGCAGATCGTGCGGACCGCACTCGGCGCAGTTGGCCTGCTCAGCGGCGCGGAGGGCCTCGCGCTCGGCACCCCAGCCGGCGCCGGCATCGCGGTCTGGTGCGCGGGTGACGCGGCTGCGCCCGTCGGCGGCACCGCACGTGCAATCGCGATCGAGGACGGAGTTACTGTCGTCGCCGCCGGGTCCACTTCTCGCGCGGGAGGCGCCTTCGTTGTGGACGCTACCGGGCGCGTGCTCGCAGCCACACCGCCAGGCGATGCGCTCGTGGCGTCGGCGCGTCTGCTCTAGCGTCAGCCCGGGTGACGATCAGTCCCAGAGCGCTCGGCGCTCCGCGCAATGCGGGCACATCAGTTGCACCACACGCACACGCCCCTCGAGCCTGTGTTCCGTCACGGGCCGGTCAACGAGGTGCGTCTCGCAGAACCGCAGCCGGCAGCGCTGGCAGGAATGCGCCATCCGCTCCTGACACCCGTCCTCTGCGCACATCGACATCCGGTTCGCGGACTCGTGCGCTTCGAGCCAGCGGTGGTGGGCCTCGACGTCCGCGAACTTGGCGAGGCAGGTCTTCCGCTGGCACACCTGGTAGTAGTCCGCGTGCAACGTCCCGTGGTCCGCGCAGAACGGCTGAGCGCAGTACACGCACAACCCCACGGACGCCCGCCCGCAACTGCGGCGCAAGAATCCCCCGCCTGACGCGCAGGTACCCTCGACTGCCATCGTCGCGCGGCTCCATCCGGGAACGAGGAACGGTGAGGCGGCGATTGTCGCACACGGATTACCCGCACGCCGCCTGTGGCGAGCCTACCGCGCGGGCAACACCATCAGGCTCCCGGCGGACAGCCCGCCCATGGAGAACGTCGCCAGCGCGCGGCCCGTGGACACCTCGATCACCGTGATGCGACCACCGGCCATGTCCGCCGCGTACAGCCGGCGTCCGTCCGAGGAGAACGCCAGGCCGTCCGGCGTCCCGGCCACGGAAGCCACACGCACGCCCCCGTGCAGATCGACGAACGCCACGCTCGATGCTGCCGACCGCGCCACCGCCACCAGCGAGCCATCAGGCGAGAACACGGTCCGCACCGGGCGCCCGCCTACCGCCGCGTCCACGCGATCGAGCCCATCCCACCCGACGATGTGTACCGACCCGCCGGTCGCGCCCGCCGTCGCCAGGCGCGCGCCATCCGGCGATAGCGTCAGTGTCTCCGGCAGCGACGACACGCCGACCTCGCGCCCGTCGATCGCGATCACTGCATCGTTCGCGCGGACATAGGCGAACGCGCCATCGTCGCGGGACACCACTGCATGCGGCCATCCGTCCGCGTAGGTCGACGACACCTCGCGCCACATCGATGCCGACCCCGCCATCACGAAGCGGCGCACCGCGTCATGTTCCCGGTCTGTCACCAGCAACCGGTCGCCTGTGACGTCGTGCTGAAGCGCCAGACCGTGCGGCAAGCCGCCCGTCACCAGCGTCTCCACCTGGCCGCTGTCGAGGTCTACGACGGCGACAGCGCCCGCCTGCTCCAGCGACACGGCGATCCGCCCATCGACCAGCCGCAGCAACTCGTGAGGGCCGCCAGGTAGTGGAATGCGCCGCGTCGCGTCGGGACGCGTCGGGTCGAGGACCACGAGCGCGCGCCCGCGCAGGTCTGCCACCAACAGATGCTCACCATCCGCCGCCTGCGTCGCGGACGGCAGCGCGGCGAGCGCAGCCAGCGCGATCGCGACGACGATCGCCACGACCAGCAGGTGATCCATGACCCGCGTCCAGCACCACCGCAGCGCGCGCACGGCCGTCATCAGGAGGCCTTCGCCACGTCCGCCTGCGCCTTCGCGGCCTCGCGGGCATCGTGCAGGCGTTCGCGCGCCATCCGCACCAGACCGCTCTGCTCGCTCGCCCCGGCTTTCGTGCACACCTCGAACCACCGCCCAGCCGCGCGCGGGTCGCCGAGCCGCAAGGTCAGGTCACCGATCAGGTAAGCCGCCCGCAGCGCGCTGTCCTCGTCCACCTCTGGGTCGCGCTCGTATGCGCTCTGGTACGCGTCGCGCGCACGCTCGAGCCACTCCATCTCGCGGACGGTGTCATCGGCCGCGCGCGCCAGCCACGCCCGCCGATGCAGCAGCACCGCTTGCCGCCGCTCGTTCGGTTGCCGCAGGGCATACGAGCGCATCGCGAGTTCGAGGGCGATCTCCGCGTCCTGTGCTGAGCGTGCTCCGGTCATCGCCTTCGCGGAGATCGCGCGCCGGTCTGCCGTGGTCGCGACCAGCCGGTCGTGCTCGCCGGGGGTGACCGCGTCGAAGTCGTCACGGTACGAGGCGAACGAACACTGCGGGCAGACCACGACCGCGTACCACGTTGGGTCGACGCCGTTGTATGACACCCGTAGATCGGAGTCGCGGTGCGCAGGTCGGACGCCGCGCGTCCGGATCCGGACGTACTCGAACGCCGAGTCGCAGATCGGGCAGTCCGCAATGTCCACGAAGAACGTCTGCTCGTCCACGCCCGCTGGCACGGGGATGGTCACGGCGTCCCGTGCCGCCCGCCGCTGAGCGTCGTTCGAGGTGTGCGACTTCCCGATCCGGTCGGCTGCCTCCAGCGCCTCGGCCAGCTGCACCGCAAGCCCGGGGGCGTCCTTGAATGCCTCGGCGAGAGAGCCGAGGGGGATCGACAGTAGGATCGTCTCTTCCGAGGCGCGCGCCGCTGCGGAGGTCGGGCGTGCGTTCACAGCCGCGATGTGGCCCGCCATCTGCCCCGCGCCCGCACCGCCCACCACCGTGACCACGCCGTCCTCGCCCACCACCTCGAACTGCAGGTGGCCACGCAGGACCACGACGATCCGCCGGGGCACCTCCCCCTGGTCGTAAATCAGCGCGCCATCGGGGACACGCTGCGCGAAGCGCGTCAGACGGTTGAGCCCTTCGGCTTCTGCGGCCATTCATGCCTCCCTCGACACCGTCGAGGCCCGCGAGCGCGGAGTCCCGTGGGACACACGGAACCCCGCACCGCAGGATTGCAACCGTAATCATCGACAGGAGAGGCGCCGCCTGCACCCCCTACCGATCATTCGATCGACTACCGGATCAGGTTCACCAGACCTTCGAGCATCTGGTCAGCCGTCGAAATGATCCGGCTGGACGCCTGGAAACCGCGCTGGGCGATCACGACGTTGGTGAACTCCCGTGCCAGGTCTGTGTTCGAACCTTCCAGCACCCCGGCGCCAATCGAACCGCGGCCACCGGAACTGGGCCGCCCGATCGCGGGCACTCCGGAGTTCGAGGTCGACTCGAAGTTGTTCGAACCGGCGCGCTGGAGGCCCGCCGGGTTCGTGAACAGCGCCATGGCGATCTGCCCCAGCGGACGCGTGGTCCCGTTGGAGAAGATGCCGGTGATGTCACCGGCCGGGCCCACCGAGAAACTGACCAGCGAACCGGCCGAGTAGCCGTTGTTAAACGTCGGAGCCACGCTGCCCGGGCCTGTGAACTGCGTGATCGAGTCCTGGTCCACGTCCACTGTGAACGCCGGGGTACCGGTGGTGCCGGCGCCGGAGGCCGTGAGCAGGTCCACGTCGATCGTCATCTTCGTGCCCAGCGCCGGCGTGATGCGGCGTCCCTGAGCGTCGAACGTCACCGTCGTGCCGCCTGCGCCCGTATCCAGCGTCAGCGCGTTCACCATCGGGTCGGACGTCGTCGCCGTCACGTCCCATTCGTTCGGGTTCACCGTCTTCGAGTACTTAATCGTGACTGCGTGCGCGGAACCGAGCGAGTCGTAGACATCGATGGTGGTCGAGAACGACCCCACCGGCGCCACGGCGCTCGCACCGGCGTCCAGGTTGCCCTGGACCGTGACCTGCGTGGTCGCCTGGGCAGCGATGCTCTGACCCATCGGGATCATGATCGAGTTCAACGGCTGGTCAATGTTCACCACGCCGTTGGTGTCCGCGCGCCAGCCCTGCACCTTGAACGCGTTCGTCGGGTTCACCAGCTCGCCGGTCACGGCAATGTCGAACGCGCCGTCACGCGTGTAGAAGGTGCGGTTCTGGTCCTTCATGATGAAGAACCCGCTGCCCTGGATCGCGAAGTCCGTGTTGCGTCCCGTGGCCTGCAGCGAACCCTGCGTGTGCAGGACGTCGATGCCGCCGATCTTGATGCCCAGGCCGACCTGCTGCGGGTTCGTACCGCCTCGGGTCTCCGTCGGCGCGGATGCGCCGGAAATCGTCTGCGTGAGCATGTCCTGGAAGGTGACACGGCTGGCCTTGAAGCCCTGCGTGTTCACGTTGGCGATGTTGTTGCCCACCACGTCCATGTAGGTGATGTGGTTCTGCAGGCCCGCGATCGCCGCGAAGAGTGCCTTCATCATGGCCGGTACTGTCCATTCCCCGGGGGCCGGCTCGCCTCGAGCGACTCGAGGTCTGCATGCCCTGCGTATGACTGTTCGTCTGCCCCGGCCCCCTGGGAAGGTCCAGCCGGTGCAGTGGTCCTTGTTGCTGCGCCGGTTACGGCGCGATCACCACCGAGTCGATGTTCGTGAACACTTGCTCCTTCGTTGACTGCTGGTCCATCGCCGTGACGACCGTGCGGTTCTGCACGCTCACCACCAGTGCCATCTCGTCCAGCAGGATCAGGCTGTCCCGAGAGCCCTTCGCCGCCGCCTGTCCCACGGCCTGCTCCAGGCGTGCCATCCGGGCGCCATCGAGGTCGATCCCGCGCTGCTCCAGCCGCTTCTGTGCGTGCTTGGAGAACTGCAGGCCGAACTCCCCGGCGCCCGCTGCGCGCGCCGGAGTCCCCACGGACGGCGAGGGCAACCCCCCGACGTTCGCGATGCCGCCGACGCCATCGATGTTTGCCACTAGCCGACTGCCTTCACGTCATGCATCGGCACACTCCGGCCGTCGTCCAGGTGGACGACCGCACCGGATTCGCCGAACGTGACCTGCCGGACCACGCCGCTCACGATCTCGTTCGGACGCGGCAGGCCCGTGGTCGGGTCTGCGCTCCGCGTCACCGAGGCGCTCACGGTCTTCCCGACCAGCGACGCCGCCTGGCTCAGGCCGCTGACTTCCGACAGCGTCTGGATCGCCTTCTGCATCGCCGTCATCGCGTCCAGCGTCTGGAACTGCACCAACTGCGCGAAGAACTGGTTGTTGTCCCCGCTCTTCTCGTCGAGCGGGTTGGCGCCCTTCATCTGCTCGATCATGATCTTCAGGAAGTCCTGCTGGCCCAGGTCAGCGCCCTTCGTCCGCTGCGCAGGCTGGTTCAGCACGTCGTTCAACGTGTTCCCGAAGTTGTTGATGCTGCCAACGCCCATCGCCTGCTCCTCGCTTACGCCACGCGGTCCAGCACCCCGTGGTGCCGGATCACCCGCGGCGCCCGACGCGCCGAGGGCTGGCTGATCGCGCCATCGAGTGCCGCGATCGGAGACCACGCCGGCGAACCGTCGCGCGCCTGCCGCTGCTGCCCGTGACGCCCGAACCCCTGCGCCCAGGCCGAGCCCGAGCCGTCCGTCGAAGTCGACCCCGAGTTCGATACCTGGATCCGCTCGATCCGTAGGTCACGTGCCTCCAGCGCCTGGCGCAACGCCGGCATCTCCCGCGCGAGCAAGTCGTGCGTGGATCCCTTCGTCGCCTCCAGCCGCAGTTGGAGCACGCCGCCCTGCTGCGAGATCCGGATGTCGATCTGTCCCAGGTCGCCCGGGTTCAGCACCAACCGGATCTCGTGGTCGCCCCGCAGCACCGCGGACCGCACCGTCTCCGCCACCTGCGCCGCCACCGGGAGCGAGGTCACCCCGCCCGGCTTCACCGCAGCCACCGGAACCGTCGCGCCCGCGTTGGCCGCCGCACCCGGCATCCCCGCGAGGGTGCCCTGTAACGACGTCGCCGCTTCGTCCCGCTCACCCGCGGCCTTCGACGGGTCATCGATGACGGCGCTGGTGAGCGGGCCCGCGACACGCACCTCAACGAACTCAACGTCGCTCATGCCCTCGAGCAGGCTGAGCGACGTTGAGCTCGTCCCTGTCGGGCCATCTGCGACGACCACGGGTGCCCCGTCCGTCCCGACCTCGATGATGTTGGACATCGTGTCGGACGGCATCTCCGTCTCAGAGATCGAGGTGGCACTCGCGTCATCCGTGACACTCGTGCCCCTCGCCCGAGTGGTCGCGGAGCGCTGCATCGCCTGAGCCGCAAGTCGCATGGCATCACCCAGCGCCTCATCCGAGGCGTTGGGCACGACCGATGGTGCTTCGGTCCCGATCATGTCGGCGCCGAGGTCAACCGGTTCAGTCGAGGACTTACGCAGATCATTCGTGATCGCCGCGGCCCCTGTGACGGCAGCCTCGATCACACGTGCGACATCGGCTCCGCCGGAGGGTGCGACGGCATCCGCATCGGGCAGCGACGGCGCAAGGCCGGCCTGTTCCGGGGCGGGGGCGGGTCGGAAGAGCACCGCTGCCATCATCGCCTCCAGCGCGCCGTCCAACGGCACGTCGGTGTCTGGTGTCTCCTCCGCAGCCCCCGCGGGGCGGTCCGGCAGCGAGGAGGTTTCATCGGTGACTGCGCTCGTGTCCGAGGACTCCGATGCAGTCGTGGTCTCCTGGGTGGGTGAGGCGGCCGTCCCGGCCTCGTGACTCGCATCGCCCGTGGGCTCTGCGACCGCCGTTTCGGGCGGGGGTGCTTCCTGGGTGGTCGATGCCTCTGATGGGGGCGCCGTAGCCCGGTCCATCGCTCGGGCGAACCCCTGATCGTCAGGGGGACCCGATGGGCCGGGGGGCGCATCCACCGCGGGCGCTGACAGCCCCATCAGGGCTGCTGCGATCGCTGTGGTCAGTGCCTCGCTCCTCGCTCCGGCCCCCACGCACACGCGTGGAGCGCCGTCCGAACAGCGTGGCGGCCCCGGCCCTAGACCTGCATCCGGAAGATCTCTGAATACGCGTCCACCAAACGATTACGGATCTGTACTGCCAAGTCGAAGGCCAAACCCTCACTCTCGACCGACAGCATCACGTCGTGCAGGTCGTTGTCCTGCCCAGTCGCCAGCTTGCTCACCGCGTCGTCCGCCGAGTTCGACGAGCCGTTCAGGCCCGCGAGGATCTGCGCGAAGCCACCGGACGCCCCGCCGCCAGTGTCGGTCGTTTTCTGCGCGCCACCCGCGCCCGTGCCGTGCGCCCCGCCGAGGCCGAGCGCGCTGAGGTTCGGACCAATGCCACCGATCGCCATGAGAGCCTCCTGCCCGCCGCTTACCGCCGGCCGATCTGCAACGCTGCCTGGGCCAGCGCCTTCGTCGCGTTGAGCACCGTCACGCTCGCCTCGTACGCGCGGTTCGCGCCCACCAGGTCGGTCATCTCCGTGACCACATCGATGTTCGGCATCAGCACGTACCCGTCTGCATCCGCGTCCGGGTGGGTGGGGTCGTGCACCTTCCGCGGCGCTGCCGTGTCCAGGTGGATCGAGGACACCTCAACACCTGCCGGCGCGCTGCCGCCCGTCGCACGTCCAAGGACGTCACCGAACGACTGGCCTGCGTTCGCCGCCTTGAACACCACCGACTGGCGTCGGTACGGCCCGTCGCTGCCGTCGGCTGCCCGCGTCGAGTTCATGTTGGCGACGTTGTTCGCCACCACGTCCATGCGCAGCCGCTGCGCCATCAGGGCGCTGGCGGACACCCGCATGCTGCTGATGAGTCCCATGACGGTCCTCCTACCGCTTCGTTACTGGCCGCGGATCACGCTGCGCAGCGTGCTCATCCGCGTACCCACCGTCTGAGTCAGTGCCTGATAGCGAAGTTGTGTCTCCGCCATCAAAGACATCTCCTCGTCCACGCTGACCGAGTTCGAGTCGTTCCGTGACGAGATCACGTCCCGTCCCATTGCCTGCGACCCGCTGTTGCTGCCCGGCAACTCCGGACGGCCGAGGTGTCGCCCATCCGTACGCAACAACGACCCGCCTTCGAGGCCCCCCGCCGCCGCACCGGACGTCAGCCGGTTCCGCAACGCCGCCTCGAAGTCCACGGCCTTTCGCGTGTAGCCCGGCGTATCGATGTTCGCGAGGTTCGAGGCGATCGCCTCCTGTCGCCGCGCGAGCCCCCCGAGGGCTGCCCGCGCCACCGTGAACGCCTGTCCACCCAGAATGTTGGAGAGCATCTGCGCCTCCTGTCCTTACTGACCACGCTGGTGGCGTGACATCACCAGGTCGTCCACATCGCGCGCCTCGTGGCGGTTGTCCTCGACCGCGGCCTCTTCGGCCTGCCGGTCGCGCAACCGTTCGAGGACGCGTCGGTCCTTCAGCGCCTCCACCAGCGCCGCCCGGCGCTCCACCACGAGCGCCATCGCCGCATCCAGTGCCGAGGCGTGCTGGTCCAGCGTGCGCCCCAGAGCGTCCAGGTACGCCGCATGCTGCGTGTACCCCTCCGTGTCGAACGTCCCGCCGGACATCAGCGCCGCCAGCGCCGTGGTCTGCTCCTCACGCCGGAGGTTCAGCGCCTCGATGGCTTCGCGGATCCGCTGCTCTTCCGCCAACACCTGGCCCAGCGCGCGGGCCTGCTCGTCCTCCACCTGACGGCGGAACTCCAGCAGTGACTGCAGGCGGAACGGCTTGCCCATCGCGCGTCTCGCCTACGCCACACGCGCGGGATACACCGCGCCGGTGAGCCGCTCGATGGTGCCCGGGAGGCTGTCATGCTCCTCCGGTGTCTGCCGCAGGAACGCCTCGATGCCCGGCAACTGCTCCAGCGCCTCGTCCAGCGCCGGGTCCGTCCCGCGCTGGTATGCGCCGATCTGCACCAGATCGCGCGAGCGCTCGTACCGCGCCAGCAATTCGCGCAGCCGCCCCGCGTCGTGCCGGTGCTCGCGTGAGGTCACCGAGGGC
Organism: Dehalococcoidia bacterium; assembly: GCA_004296805.1. Classification (GTDB taxonomy): domain Bacteria; phylum Chloroflexota; class Dehalococcoidia; order UBA2979; family UBA2979; genus SURF-43. The sequence continues at coordinate 35,955 of SCVR01000175.1, read as the reverse complement.
ATCACGCGCGAAACGCTCGCCAGCACGTCGATCGCCGGATAGTGGTTCTGCGCCGCGAGCGACCGCGACAGCACGATGTGGCCGTCCAGCGTGCCGCGCACCGTGTCGGTGATCGGCTCGGAGAGGTCGTCGCCCTCGACCAGCACGGTGTAGAAGGCGGTGATCGTCCCCTGCAGGCCGGTCCCCGCGCGCTCCAGTAGCCGCGCCATCTGCGCGAACACCGAGGGCGTGTAGCCCTTCATCGCCGGCGGCTCGCCGAGCGCCAGACCGATCTCGCGTCCCGCCATCGCGAAGCGCGTCACGGAGTCCATCAGTAGCGTCACGTCTGCGCCCGTGTCACGGAACGCTTCCGCGATCGTCGTCGCCACCCAGGCCGCGTTCAGCCGCATCGGCGCCGGCTCGTCGGAGGTGGATACCACCACCACGGACCGTGCCAGCCCTTCCGGCCCCAGGTCGCGTTCGATGAACTCGCGCACCTCGCGGCCGCGCTCACCGATCAATCCGATTACGTTCACATCCGTCGAGGCGTGCCGCGCGATCATCGCGAGCACCGTGCTCTTGCCGACGCCGGACCCGGCGAAGATCCCGATCCGCTGCCCGAGGCCGCACGTCAGTAAGCCGTCGATGGCCCGCACACCGGTCGAGAGCGGCTCGGTGATCGTCTGTCGCCCAAGCACGTGCGGGCTCCCGCCCTCGCGCGCCGACCGCCGAGGGCCAAGCACCGGGCCGAGCCCATCGATCGGTCGCCCGAGGCCGTCGAGCACGCGCCCGAGGACTGCATCCCCGATCGGCACCGTCATCAACCCGCTCGCGCTCGACACCGGCGTTCCCGCTTGCACACCTCGAAGGTCGCCCAGCGGCATCACCAGCGTCCGGTCGCCGCGGAACCCCACGATCTCCGCCTGCACGGACTCGCCCGCGCGCTCGATGACACACATCTCACCGAGGCGTCCCGGGATCCCCGCGACCTCCGCGAGCAACCCCGTCACCTCGCTCACCCGTCCCTCGACGCGCATCGGCGTCACCGACTGCACGAGGGCGGCGTACCGCTTCAGGTCGATCCGCGTCGGGAGCGTCGTCGGTGCGCTCATGCGGCCACCGCCGGCGTCGCCTGCAGCAGCACGATCGCGATCTGCTCCAACTGCACGTCGAGGCGCGCGTCGATCCGGCCCGCGTCCGTGTCGATGATGCAGCCGCCGACCGTGACCAGGCTGTCGCTCACCACCTCGAACGGGAGCACCAACCCGCGCTCCTCCAGCAGCGAGGCCTGCACCAGCGCCTCGTCGTCCTCATGCACGCGCACGCGCACCACGTTGAGGGCGCCCGCGCGCTCCAACGCACGCCTCACGGTCGCCACCGCGAGGCCCGGGTCGCGCTCCACAGCCATGCCGATCACCTGACGTGCCGCCTCGATCACCAATTCCACCGCCTCGCGCTCCGCCCCGCGCAACAGCGCGTCGTGCGTCGCCTTCGAGGCCGCCAGCGCCCGCTGCACCAGCGCCATCGCCCCCGCGAGTTCCGCCCTGGCCTCTGCCGTCCCGGCCTCGAGGCCCGCCCGGTAGCCATCGGCCTGTGCGTCGCGCTCGATCGCACCGGCTTCGATGGCCGCGCGACGGACAATCTCCTCGGCGCGCCGACGTGCCTCCTCCACAATGTCGCCTGCCAGCGCCATCTGCTCCGGGTCGCCCTCGTACACCGGCGGCGCGTCGCCTGGCGTGAGGCGTCCGTCCGCACCCAGCACGACCTCGGTGGCGCGGCGCGGACCGCGCAGGAACCGCAGGGCAGCCGAGTCAGACAAGCATGTCTTCCTCTCCGCCACGCATCACGAAGATCTCCTCGGCCTCTTCCAGGCGTCGGATCACACTCACGATGCGGCCCTGTGCCTCCTCGACCTGTGCGAGGCGTACCGGGCCCAGCGCTGCGATGTCGTCCTCGAGCATCTTGGACGCGCGCTCGGACATGTTCGTGATGACCCGCGAACGCACCTCTGCCGTCGCGCCCTTGAGCGCCAGGCCGAGGTCCTTCGAGTCCACCTCGCGCAGCACGCGCTGGATCGAGCGGTTGTCCAGGAGGGTGATGTTCTCGAAGACGAACATCCGCTTCCGGACTTCGTTCGCCGTCTCCGGGTCCGTCCGCTCGAGGCCTTCGAGGATCACCCGCTCCGTCGCGAGGTCGACCTTCCGCAGCAGTTCCACCACGGCGTCGATGCCGCCCGCCATCGCCACATCTGCACGCGGCGAGAACACGGACCCGAGGCGGGTGCGGATTACCGCCTCCACCTCTTCGATCACGTCCGGGCTCGTGCGCTCCATCATCGCGATGCGCACGGAGACTTCCGTCTGCAACTCCTCGGGCAGGTTGGACAGCACCTCGGACGCCTTGTCCACGTGCAAGTAGGCGAGGATGAGCGCCACCATCTGCGGGTGCTCGCCCTGCAGGAAGTTCACCAGGTCCTTGATGTCCACCTGCTGCAGGAACGCGAACGGCTGCGGCCCGGCGTGCTTGCCGAGGCGAGAGGTGATCTCGTCCGCACGCTCCTTGCCGATGGCGCGAGTTAACATCTCCTGCGCGTATTCGAGGCCACCCACGGAGACGAAGTCACGCCCGATCGCCGTCTCGTAGAAGTTCGCGAGGATGTCCTCGCGCTCCTGCGACGACAACTGGCCGATGCCGACGATCTCCCACGTCAGCCGGCCAATGTCCTCGTCCGCCAGCGTGCGCATCACCTTCGCGGCCGTCTCCGGCCCCAGCGCGATCAGCAACGCGGCCGCGCGGCGGCGGCCACGTGAATCGGTGAAGGCGTTCTTACGGACCTCGCCGGGCGCTGACACCATCAGTTCCTCCGAGTCTGCTGCGCGCGCACTAGTCCTCGCGCAGCCATGACTGGACTACTTCGACCACGCTGTCCGGGTTGGAGGACGCCAGTCGCTCCACCGAGATCTCCAGGTCACTCTTCTGGATCACCGCGTCCGGCGACGGCAGCGCGCGGATCGCCGCCTGCGCCTGCGCCAGCTGCATCGAGGAGCCACCGACACCCACCGGCAACATCACGCCGTTCGAGTCGTAGGCACTGAAGCCCCCTGCCCGACGGCCCACGGACTTCATCAGCGTCCGGAAGAACACAAAGCCCAGCGCCAGCACGATCACCGGGAGCAGCAGCCGGGCGTAGCCCATCAGCCGCTGTTGCGACGCGTCCGACTTGAACGCCTTCTGTGCTTCCTCGATCGCCGAGCGGTCGAACTTCACACGCGACACTGCGATGGTGTCCCCGCGCTTGTCGTCCAGGCCCACAGCCGCGGAGACGTTCGCCTTCAGCGCGTCCAACTGCTCCTGCGGGACCGACTCGTCGAGGATCAACGACACGGTGAGCCGCTGAACCTTCCCCGGCGCCAGCGTCGACTTCGTCTTCGTGCGGTCGACCTCGAAGTTCGAGGTGGTCTCGGACCGCTGGTAGTTCGTCCCACCGCCAGCGCTCGCTGCGGGTGTCGCCGCCGCCGGCAGGTTGCCGTTCGCGCCCGGCACGTTCGCCAGCGCGCCCGGGATCTGTCCTGCGGTATCCAGGCCAGCCGCCGTCGTGTACTGCTCAGTCACGGTGCTGCTGGATCGGGGCGTGCCCTTCTCCGGCGTCGTGAACGTCTCTTTCTCCACCTCGCCACGGTCGAAGTTCATCGCCGCGCGCACCGAGACCGTCGCCTTCGAGGGTCCAAGGGCACGGTCGAGCATCCCCTGCGCGCTGTCCGACAACGACTGCTCGTACTGCTGCTGCAGGCCGAGCTGGGACGCCGTCATCCCGAAGCCGTCTTCCTTCTGCGTGCCGCCGTCGAAGATCATCGCGCCGCTCTGGTCGAGGATCGTGATCCGGTCCTTTGAGAGCCCCTGCACCGCGCCGGACACCAGGTGGGCGATGCCGTTCACCTCGTTGCCCTGCAGCCGCTTCCCCGGACGCAGCGCGACGACCACGGAGGCGGTCGCCGGCTGCTGGTCCTTCGCGAACAGCGACTTCTCTGGCAACACCAAATGCACGCGCGCGTGCTCCACGGCCGGGAACGACTCGATCGTCCGCGCGAGTTCGCCCTGCAGGCCGCGCTGGAAGTTCAAACGCTGGACGAAGTCCGTCGCCGTGAACTGGTTGTTCTGGAAGATCTCGAAGCCGACGGAACCACCCTGAGGCAGCCCCTGCGCCGCGAAGTTCACCCGCATGTCGTCGGCCTTCGCCGCGTCCACACGGACAGAGGTCCCGCCACCGTCCACCTGGTACGGCACACCCTGTGCCCGCAGTTGCTCCACGATCCGCCCGCTGTCCGCGGGGTCCAGGCCGGAGTAGAGGGTCACGAACTCGGTACGGCCGGACCATGAGTACACGAAGAAGAAGATCGCCACGAGGCCGATGGCGGTCGCCGTCAGCATCCCCTTGCGCGCGGGCGAGAGGCCACCCCAGATGTCGAAGAGACGAGACGTCGTCGAGCCCACGCGCACACTCCTTGCCTCGCGGACGAGGTTACGGACGAGGCCCCGCCATCCGTATGAGGGAATCCCCGCGACGCATGGTCAGGAGTGCCTGACGAGGACACGAAGAGCCCCCCGCTTCTGGCGGGGGGCTGGACAGGCTTCGTGAGGATCGAGCGCTTACGCTTCGCCGCGCTCCGCCATCCGGCGAGCCACCTCGGCGGGGTCCACGGAGTACGTGCCCGCGTCCACCTTCGCGCGGAGTTCCGCCACGCGCCGGGCGCGGGCCAACTCGTCCGCGCCGATCAACGCGCGGCCTTCCGCAGAGACCTCGATGCGGTCCGTAGGCGCGGCCTCCGGCGAAGCTGCGGCCTGACGCGGCAGCCGAGGGGTGGACGGGTCACTGGCGCGGCGCACACGCGCCGCCGAGAAGTCGGAAATCTCCAACGCTGACTGCTCCTTCGACCTCGACCATCCTACGCCTCACCGGTCCGTCCGGAGGGGGCGCGGGGTCGCGCTACATCAACTTCCCCACCACGACGAGCCGCTCGCGCAGCGCGTCATCCGGGAAGCAGGTGATGAGCGTCAAAGTCGCGTCCTGCGTTTGACTCATCACGCCCGTCGCATCCGATGCGACGACACGGATTTCTGTTACGGAGTATCGGAAGATTTGGTCGCCCCTGAAGACCTCCACTACATCCCCTGCCGCAACTTTCGGCAGCTTCGCGAACACCCCCGGCGTCCCCCGGCGCGACACGTGCCCGCCGATGACCGCGTTCCCTGGCCGCCCCGGCTGGGCGCTCCCGACGTACTGCCCGGCCTCCAGGTACGGCACGTCGTACTGCAACTTCCCACCCGTGAAGACCAGCCCCACCGGCTGCACCACGGCGTCGATGCCCACCGAGCGGATCACCACCCGGTTCGCGAACGCCGGAGACAGCACCGCCTTCGAGCCCTTGATGAACTCGACCGGGTTCGCCTCCGCCGCCACTGCAGGCCGCCACGGTGCCGGCTGCGGCCGCACTCCACCACCCGAGGCGATCCGCGCCGCCGCGCCCGCCGCCGCCTGCTGGTATGCCGCGGACTGAGGTGACACCTCCAGCCCGGTCCCTGCCATCAGGAACCCGCACGCCGAGGCGAGCACCACCACCGCCGCGGTCGCGCCCCATCGCACGCTGCGCGAGGCGCGGCGGCCGGTGCGTGATGCCCCTCGGACACTGGGTGGGTGGATCTCGGACATGCCGGGCACCCTGATCTCGCCTACGACTGGCGGTTCACGTATGCCGGTGCGACGTCAGGCGAGCGGTATGCGTTCGCCGCACGGAACGCCTGGCGTACCCGAGGCAACTCCTCGCGGATCTGGGCCATCTTCTCCTGCAGCAACGCCTCGTTCTGGCGGTCGTGCTCCAGGATCCCGCGGATCACCGTGTCGAGGGCGATCGCGTCCTGCTGCATCACGTCCACGGCGCGCGGGAACACCACCACGTTCTCCGGGAACTCCGCGTGCGCCTCCGCAAGACGCGTCAGCCGCTCCAGCAGCGTCTCCCGCTCGGACATCAGATCCATCACGCGGTCGATGTCGTCCGCCTCCAGGCTCGCGCGCTGGGCACGGGCGAGATCGAAGATCTCCCGCAGCAGCTCGAACTGGAGCGCCGCGCTACCCACGGAGGGCCCCCGTGGCTGCGCCACCCGCCTCGTATGCCAGCGACTCCAGGGCGGACTGCCAGGACGCGCGCAGCGGCGTGATCAGGCGCACCGCCTCCTGCACCGGGGCCACGTCCTTGCGCAGGCTCGCGTCCAGCGTCCGGCGGTAGATGTACTCGTAGAGCGGGGCCAACTTCCGTGCCATCACGCCCGCCTCGCCCTCCGCCGTCATGTCCAGGCTCGCGATCAACTCCAGCACCACGTCCTGGCTCCGCAGCAGCGACGCGTGCGCGCTCTCGATGTCGTTCGCGGTGATCGCCATCTCCGCCTTGCCCAGGCTCCGCAGCAGGGCGTCGTACAGCATGATGATCAACTGGCCCGGAGAGGCCGTCTCCGTCTGGATGCGCAGGTACGTGTCGTGCGCGGCCTGGTTCATCGTGCCTCCGGCTCGTCCGAGTCTCAGACGGCTGCGCCACGCCTGTCGGTGTGGGCTGCCCGTCAGAGAGACCATCGGCTCCGGAGCACGCTTACACGTCGGGGAAACCCTGACACGCGCCACCAATCTGCGCCCGTTAACCGTTCCCGCCCGTCTGCGCCTGCATCTTTGTCAGCGCCTGCTGCTGGCTCTGCATCCGCGCAATCGTGGACTCCATCTGGGAGAACTTCTTCACCAGTTGCTGCTCGCGCACGTCCAGGCGTGCCTGCATCTTCGTGATCTGCTCGTCGATGTCCTTCATCGTCGTGGACATCTCATCGGTCCGTGCGGTGAGCATCCCGTTCGTCTTCGTCAGCACGCCGATGTACTCGAACAGCGTCTTGGCGAAGCCCTGCTGGGTCGCCGTGATCGCGATGGTGTCCGTGCCGGCCACGAGGACCGGCTTCCCGGTCAGCGTCACCCCCGGGATCAACGAGGTGTTCGTACCGCCCGCCGTGATGTTCCCGCTCGTGGTCACCGCCGCCGATCCGTCGTTCGGTGTGAACGTCGCCGTCAGTGCCCCCGTCCCCGTAGACACCACGCTGTACGAACCCGACTTCGTCGCCTGCGTCGGCGTCCCCGACAGCGAGGCGATCGAGCCGGTCCCCGCCGCGACCAGCGACGCAGCCGGGCTGAACGCCGTGAACAGCTTCGCCACCGCCTCCGGCTGGCTCTTCAGCGCCGCGATCAACTTCGCCGAGTCGAACACCAGCGTGTCGGTGGACCCGACCGCCGACCCCACCGCGCCGAACGAGATGCCCACGTCCGACAGCGATCGGATGCTTCCGGTCATCCCGGCCACCGCGCTGGTCACCGGTCGCCGGATGTTCGTCTGGATCTGGCGCACCGTGCCGTCCCCGAACAGGATGCCGTTCGCCTTCCCCGTCGGGTCATACTTCGTGAGGTCGCCCATCACCTTGTTCGCGTCGTTATACGAGGACACGAACTGCGTCACCGCATCCACCACGTTCTGCGTCTGGACGGAGATGTCCACCTTGACCGCCTGCGACGTCGTGTCGCGCACCGTGATCGTCACACCGGTCAGAGCGTCGTCGATGACGTTCGAGGTCGAGTACCGCGTCGCGCCGCCGTCGATCGAGTATGCCGCGTTCCCACCGATGCTTTGCGTCGCCCCGATGATCCCGACCGCCGTCAGGAAGTTCCCCGCGACGTTTTCCACGCCCACCGCGATCGCGCCAGTGGCGTTGTTCGTCAACGTGAGGCCGTCCGCGAACGGGTCGTAACTGGCCGTGACCCCCGCAGACGACGAGTTGATGCGCGAAATGATGTTGCTGATCGAGTCCACCGCGGAGTCGTAGTCGAACGAAACCCCGTTCACCTTGAACGACCCCGTCGCCTGCGTCAGCGCGGTCGACAGCCGCGAGTCGGTCAGGTCGGATGTGATATCGAGCCCGCCGAGGCCACGCTGGCTGATCCGGGTGTTCCCCGTCGGGGACGACAGCAGGCTCGCCGCGCGGAGGAAGTTGCTGGTGTCAGCCGCGGATCCGAGTTGCACCGGAGAGGCGCCGGCGATCTGCAGCAGGTTCGGGCGCGCCCACGCGTCGTTCTCCACCGTCGCCGTCACGCCGAGCGCTGCCCCATTGATGTCCGCCACGAGGTCGCTGAGCGACGGCATGTCGGTGCCGGCGGTCGCCGTGCCGATGACCCCGCCACCACCATTGACCAGCTTCATCGCCTCCAGGAAGTTCCCGGACGTGTCGGCGATCGTGATCACCTGGCCGGTGCCCAGCGTGTCATGCGTCAGCGTGAACTGCTTCGTGTTGGTGTCGAACGACGCCGTGACACCCGCCGCCGAGGCGTTGATGTAGCCGATCACGTCGTTGATCGTGTCACTGTCCGCCCACGTGATCGTCTCGCCGTTCACCGTGAACGTCCCGGACGCCGCCGGCGTGATGTCGAGGCCTGCCGTGGACAGTGTCTGCGCCGCCGTCGTCGTGGCACCAATGCTCGCTGCGCTCGTGAGCGCCTCGGCCGTCGCAGGGTCGATGGTGAACGCCGTCCCGTTGATCGAGAACGTCCCGGCGGAGACGGTGGGGCTCATCCCGGACTGGTCCAGCGGCGCGTTCACGTCCACCGCGGACCCGGCAGCCTGCGCGCTGGTCGCCTTCGTCGCCGTTGCCAGCGCCGTCACGTTGAGGGTGAACCCGCCCACGGACGCGCCCGGGGCCGCGCTCACGCTGACCTTGTTCGCATCCGCCGTTGCCGCAAGGACGTTCGCGACCCGCGTCCGGTAGGTGTTCGTCGTGTTGAGCGTCTGCACCCTCGTCTGAAGCGCAGACAGCGCCGAGGCGACTTTCCCGATCGCCGCTGACTTCGTCTCAATCGTGTTGCGCTGCCTTTGCGCCAGCGTGATCGGACGCTGCGCCACGGACATCAACTGCTCGATGATCGAGTTCGTGTCGAGGCCTGACGCCAGGCCCCCGAACGTGATCCGTCCACTCGAACTGCTGCCCGAGATCGCCATCCGAGGCCCTCTAAGACCGCGCCTGCAGCAGCAGGCCGGGCGGGAGCCCCGTCTGCGCCGCCAGCGCGCGCAACTCGTCAGGTGTCAGCACGGCCACCGTCTCGTCTCGCTCCGTGTCCACAATCCGCACCCGCGTCTCGCCCGAGTCGTCCGTCACCAGCCGCGCGACGAGGTGCTTTCGCCCCTCTTCATGCAGCGCCACCGACAACTCCTCCACGCCCGGCGCCGAGTGCGGCTCACCGTCCCGACGGTCCCGCCGAGATCCGTCGCCGCCGCTCCGCCGTTGCTCGGCGTTGACTGCCGCCGGGCCCAGCGGAGTCGGGCCGCGCTCAATCCGCAGGTCGGGCATCACGCACCGTCCTCGCTGAAACGCCGCGCCGTGCGCTGCCGCAACAGCCGAGGCGATCCCGTCCGAATCATCGTCCGGTGCCCTGCCGCGCAGCGTCGGGAATTACCCGCAGATCACACCGGGCGGCCCGCGATCACGGGCCGCCCGGGAGGGGGGACATCGGTCGGGGGCTACCCGCCGCGGAGCAGCGACAGCACCGCCTGCGGGGCCGTGTTCGCTTGCGCCAGGACCGCTACACCGGCCTGCTGCATGATCTGCTGCGAGATCATCTTGCTGGACACCTCGGCAATGTCCGCGTCGCGGATACGAGACTCAGACGCCGACAGGTTCTCCACCGACACGGCCAGACTGTTCACCGCCGTGTCCATCTGGTTCTGCACGGCGCCCAACTTCGCGCGGAACAACGAGACCTGCGCCATCGCCGCGTCCACCGAAGCGAGCAGCGTGTCCGCCTTCGCCCCGGTCGACACCGCATCGTTGTCCGGGATCAGCGTGTCCAATTTCGAGGCGTTGCCCAGTGCACTCGACCGCATGTCCTGGAACGCCACCGAGATGTCGTCACCGACTTCCGCGCCCACGCGGAACGTCGCGTTCCCGCTGCCACCCGTCACGATGGTCGTCGTGTCGAGCGCGTTCGCGAGGTTCGCACCCGTGTGGTTTGCCGCGTTCGCGTCGTGCGCGAGGTTCAGTGTCACGCCGAGCTCTTCGAAGATCACGGACTGCGAGCCGCTGGCGCCCATCGCCTGGACCGTCGCCGTCTCCGTCCGCACGTAGCCGTTGCCGTCGTCGTGGGTCAGGGTGAGGACCGCGCCGGCCGCCGAGAACGTGTACGTCTCACCGGCGTCTGCGCGCGACACGTCGATCGAGGACACCGAAGTCGTCGCGCCACCGTTGGCGTACGTCACCGTGTCCGCCGTCGAGTTCGCGGAGTCCAGCGTCACGGCCAGGGCACCGGTCAGCAGTTGCTGGCCGTTGAAGCGCGTCCGGTTGCCGATGTTGTCGATCTCGGTCCGGAGGGCGAGCATTTCCTCACCGATGGCCTGACGGTCAGACGCCGAAAGCGTCGTGTTGCCCGCTTCCACGGAGAGCTCACGGATACGCTGCAAGGTGTTGTGCACCTCGTTCAGTGCGCCTTCCGTGGTCTGCAGCATGGACACGCCGTCCTGCGCGTTGCGCTGGCCCTGCTGCATGCCGCGGATCTGGGCCCGCATCTTCTCGGAGATGGCCAGTCCGGCCGCGTCGTCCGCGGCGCGGTTGATCCGCATGCCGCTCGACAGCTTCTCGAAGATGCCACCCAGGCGACGGTTCGTGCCTGCGAGGTTCCGCTGCGCGTTCAGCGCGGCGACGTTCGTGTTGATCTGAAGCGACATACGACCTCCCGCTCCGGCCACGGCATCCATGCCGCGGCTCCGGACACGGGAGATCATTCCGCAGGGAAACTCGCTTCGGGATCAGGGACACCCCGCGATGGGCGGGCTATCTCCCCCCACCCTGGCCGGACTGCACCGTGAAGGCCACCTGGCTGTACGCCGAGTCCCCCTCGAACGGCCCGATCTGCGCCACCCCGGCGCGGCCATCCGAGTGCTGGAACTGCATCTGGGTCGCACCGCCCTGTGGCACGTCCTGCACCACTTGCCAGCCGCCCTTCTGCAGGGCCTCTTTCAACTTGCCCGCCGTCGAGGTGGAACCGTCCTTCGTGATCGCCGTCGCCTTGAAGCCCGAGTTCCCCGGCTCCTGGACCCACTGGTAATCGATCACCACCATGCCATCGAAGAACGCCTTCAACGGGAACTTCTCCGGTAGCGCCAGGGTCGCCGGTTCGGAGAACGTCCGCTGGTCCTCCTCCACGGGCGGCGTCACCAGCAGGAGGTACGTGATGCTCGTGCTCGCTGGCTTCTCCGCGGAGAGGGCGCGCTGTGCCGCTGCCAGGCTCTTACGGTCCGTCACAGCCGTCGCACCGACCTTGACGATCTTGTCGCCTTCCTTCAGTCCTGCGGTCTTCGCCGGCCCGGCGTCCACGCGCTTCACCGTCAGGTCGTCCGCGAGCGAGGCCGCAATCTCCGGGATCGCGCTCGACCGTGCCACGGTCAACGTCGTCTGCTTCCCATCACGCTCCACCACCAGGGTGTACGTCGAGGTGCCCGGACGCTGGTTCACCAGTGCCTGCCCGCGCAACTCCCCGCCCGTCGTCGTCTGGAACCGGAGCAAGGTGCCAGAGGCGTCAGCCTGCGCGCCGACCACCTGCCATGGCCGCGCGTCCAACTGCTCTTGCACCTTCTTCGTCACGTCCCCGGTCGGCTCCGCAACGTCGTACACCAGTCCGACGAGGTTCCCCACCTCTGGCCGTCGGATCACATACGAACCAATTAGCTTCCCGTTCGGATGCACGGGGAACTGCAACTGGTCCTTCGCGTCAGCGGACGATCCTGGGTTCAACAACTCGACGAGGTTCGCCGGCAGCTTCGCCTCGAAGATCGTGATGTCCGCGGAGGGGTCTTCGTTCGCGCGCAGCCAGCGGTCTGTCAGGGCCACGTCCCCGGCGCCGCTGTCCTTCTTGTCGTTGCACGCGGCCGCGAGCGGGGTGAGCGCAAGCACGGCGAGGAGGGCGAGGAGTCCGCGCCGCACGTCTGTGTCCTTCGATGGAGTGGGGGGCTTTCGAGCGCCAATATAGCACCGCCGCGCCCCCGGCCGGATTCAGTCGTTGACTGGATCGGTCGAGTGAGCGCGGCGGGCAGAGGTCTCCATGGGGTGGGTGAGGGGATTTGAACCCCCGATCTTCAGGGCCACAACCTGACGCCCTAACCGCTAGGCCACACCCACCACGGGACGAGGATCGTAGCATCCACCATCGGCACCGGGAATCGAGGTGGGAACCGCCTCGCCTATCCCAGCAGATACCGGATCGGGTCCACTGCCCGGCCGTTCAGCGTCAGCCCCAGCGCAACCCGTGCGCCCGTGTCCACCGCACCCACGACTTCGCCCCGACGCACCGTCGCACCGTCCGAGGGCAACACGCCATCGACCCCGCGCAGCGTGCTCTGCCAGCCATTCCCGTGGTCGATCGTGACCACCGGGCCCTCGTCACCAGTGGCGATGCGTACCGTGCCGTCGGCTGGCGCTCGCACCGCGCTACCCGCATGCGCAAAGAGGTCGAGGCCTCCCGCCGCAGGCCGGCTCCCTGTGCGGTCTACGGGCATCGTTAGCACCCCGCCCGGCCCCCGGCCGCCGAACACCGCCGCCATGCTCGAGGGTCGTGAAAAGACCGGGCTCATGTTCCCCACGATCGCGGACAGGTACTGGCGTGTCTCCAACGGCAGTGCGCTCTCCCACTTCTCGCCGTGCGATGCCACCACCTGGCGCACCTTCCCCAGCCCCGCGTTGTACGAGGCGAGCGCCTTGCGCACGTCGCCGTCCCATGCTCCCAGGTAGTGGTCCATGGACTTCGCGCCGGCGATGAGCGCAGCCTGCGGGTCCGCGCGGTTCACGTTCGGGTAGTACTGCGGCATCAACTGCGCGATGCCCTCCGCGCCAGCCGAGGACTTCCGCAGGCCGAACACCACGTCCGGCGCGAACCCGGACTCCTGCTGGATCTGCCGCTCGAAGATCGCGCCGTATCCCGGGCCGATCACCTGCTCGCCCGTGCCGCGCGCCATCTGGCGCCACCCGTACGGGTCCGCGCTGTCCCCCGTCGACATCGTCTTCAGTCGTGCCACCACGTCCGCTACCGACATCGGCTTCGAGGACTCGGAGGCACGCGGCGACATCGCCAGGTTGCGCGCTCCACCATCACGGAGCGACGCGATCTCCGCACGCACGCCTTCGATCTCGGAGCGGGCGCTCGCAAGGTGCTTCTCGAAGATCGCGGCAAACGAGGCCTGCGTGACCGGGGCCGGCGCGCTGCGCACCCCCTCATATGGTGAGACGCTCGGCGCGGGCGAGGTCGAGGTGGGGGACACTGCGTCCACGTGCGCTCCTCGCGACGGATGACCGCCGCGAAGTCAGCCTATCGGCTGCCACACCCTGCTCCGTATTGGGGACATCCCGCGCCCGAGGACTTCGACACCCTCACACCCGGGGTCGGCGGGGCGTCGACTACAGCGTCTCTCCAACGGTGCGGTACTTGCCCGCATAGAACAGCAACGGGCCTGCGTCTGGACGCGCAGTTGCCATCTCCTCCACCTGGCCCACCACAATCATGTGGTCGCCGCCGGCGTACCGCTCCACCACACGGCACTCCGCCCACCCCAGCACGCCCTCGAGGATCGGGGACCCAAGGTTCCCCAGGCGGTAGGGAGCACCGCTCATCGGCTCGGCGTGTTCACCGTGCTGCGCGAACAGGTCGGAAAGCGACTTCTGGTCATCGGCCAGCACGTTCACCCCGAACGACTCCGCCACCTCGAAGAACGGATGCATGGACACCCCGTGCTGGATGCAGACCAGGACGAGTGGCGGGTGTAGGGAGAGCGAGCAGAAGGCGTTCGCCGTCATCCCTCGCACGGTGTTGCCCACATGGACGGTCAGGACCGTCACACCGGTGGCGAAGTGCCCACCCCAGTTCCGGAACTCGCGCGAGTCGATCTCCGCCACGGGGCGCCTCCTGAGCCCCGGAATCCTAGCACGCAGATTCGGCCCATCCGCCACCGCACCATGCGTATACTCCGCCCGCCACACCGAACGCTGCCGGGGAGGCCGCGATGCCCTTCATCACCGCCAATGGGATCAGTCACCAGTACGAACTCCGCGGCGAAGGCACCAAGACCATCGTCTTCGTCCACGGCATCGGCTCCCGTCTCGAAACGTGGGCCGAAACCACCCCCGCCTTCAAGGGCTTCCGCCACCTCGTCTACTCCGTCCGAGGGATGGGCGAGAGCAGCAGCGAGCCCGGCCCCGTCTCCCTCGCCACCTGGGCCAAAGACCTCGATGCCCTCATGGAGGCGCTCGGCATCCCCAGGGCGATCATCGCCGGACACTCGATGGGCGGCGCGATCACGCAGCGGTTCGCCATCGACTTCCCCCACCGTGTGGAGGGCATGATCCTGTTCTCCACCTCCAGCCGCGTCGGCGGTGCACTCGCCGCCGGATGGCTGAAGAAGGCCGAGGAATTCGAGGCTGCCGGCAACGGCCCCATGGCGGCGACCAACCGCGCCGTCGCCGCTTACCGCATGGACGAAGAACTGAAGAAGGTCACCGCGCCCACGCTCATCCTCGTCGGCAGCGCGGACCCGCAGACGCCTCCGGGGGGCTCCGTCATCATGTCCCGCCTGATCGCCAACTCGGAACTCGAGATCTTCCCGGGCATCGGGCACGGCATCTACAAGGAAGAGCCGAAGTCCGTCGAACGCGCCGTGCGCTGGCTCGAACGGTTCCAGTAGCCCTCGAAGGCTACCCGGCCATCCGCTGCTGCTCCGGGACTACTCGCCCATACGCGTTCAGCAGGCGTTCGAAACCGGCTATGAGGTAGTCCCCGCACGACGTGCAGAGCCGCAGGCTGCGCAGCCCCGTCGCCTGGTGCGCAATGCTGCCCTCTTCGGTCAACTGCACCATGCGCGCAGGCGAAATCTGGACCTCCGTCACCTGCGGGCCCAGCGTAGCGAGGCACAGGTCACACGCGGAGAACGAGGGGCTCATGACGCCATCTCCCGCACGCTGAACGGCTCCGCGCCCACACGCCCTTCGAGCACCGCCACGCACGCCTGTACGTACGAGGCACACCCCGGGCAAACCAGGTACTCCTGCTTAAGGTCCGGCACCGCACGGGTCTGCGAAGCGGTCCCATACGAGATCGGGCTCGTCATGAACCGCAGCGTGACTACGTCACGGCGCAGCGGCGTACCGCAGGCATCGCAGGGGGTGGACAACGTCATACCGCCATCTTCGGCGGCCCTGACGCCTTCCTGAAGGTGTCCGGACGCTATGCCGCCGGCGCGTATAGCACCAGCGCTGCGATCTCCCGCATCGAGTCGCACAGCTCCACCCACCGACGTCGGATCTGGTCCGCCGTCTGGGCCGGGAACGCCCCCCGCGCCGAATCGAGGATCGCCCCCACCGTCCGCTGCCCATCCACGTCGCCCAGCAGCCGGCGGTTCAGCGCGTCACCGTTCACGGTTACCTCACGCTCCTCGCCCATCGTGAACTTCAGCCGTGCCCCCGCCCCCGCCAGCGCTGGTCCCAGCTGCGCGTCGAACCCCCACGCGGTCCACACCGGCACCGCCCCGCGCTCGTCCGCCTGCGGCTGCACCGGCATCGAGACCTCCGCGTGTGCCGCATAGAACTGATGCTTCGCCATCCGCCCGTGCATCAACTCCGCCACGGCCGCCCGCTGGGCCACATCCAGATGTCCCAGGTCGGAACCTGGCCAATACGTCTCCGGCCGGTACGCCCGAGGCACACCCCAGTCCAGGAGTCGCAGCCCTGCACCGTCCAGCCAGTCGTATATCTCTGGCACCGTATACGGCCGATCCTGCGAGTGGAGCAGCAGGTCATACGCACCGGCGTCTGACCGCGCGATCTCGGAATGGAACAGCGGCGTGTCCAGCAAACCGCGTACTCCGCGGTTCTCCTGTGGCAGCGCCTGCAGCGCCCGCCTCAAGATCCGCAACCGCCGCTCCTCGCCAAACTCCGCCGGGGCCAGCATCCGCAGCAACGACTGCATGAGGTACACCGGCTCACGGCCATACTTCGCATACACCATCACCGCGATGGCGCCGTCTGGCTTCAGCATGTCGCGCAGCGCTCGCATCCCCGCCTCAGGCGAGGGCAGGTGGTGCAGCACCCCGGACGACGAGATGAAGTCAAACTCGCCCAGCCCCAGGGACGGCGCCTCTTCGATCGGCGCCTGCACGAAGTCCACCGCGTCCTCAAGCCCGCGCGCCCGCAGGCGACGCCGCGCGATATCCAACGAGGCACCAGACAGGTCCAGCGCCACGATCCGCGCTCCGGTCCCGCGCAACTGATGCGCCAGGAACACCGTCGCGTCACCCGTACCGCAACCCGCGTCCAGGACCCGGAACGTGGAGTCGAACACCCGGTGCCCACCGCCCAGCAGTGCGTTCACGCGAGGCAACTCGCACACCGTCGGCTGTCGGAGCATTTCCAGTTCCTGCTCCGGATCGCGCGCCGGATATGGCAGGGACTCGTACTGCTGGTGCACGGTCTCCCGCACGACCTCGGTCTGCGGCTTCTCCACGGCGACCATCGCACACTCCTCGCTGGGCCCGGAGGGACCTTCGCGACCAGTGTGGTCAACCCTCGGGGGACCGCCCATCGGGGAAAACCCCACCTGACGGCAACACGAAGGAGCCCTCACCTTGCGGTGGGGGCTCCTCACTGCCGTCCGGTGACAGTGGCGGACTAGCCGCGGAGCAGAGACAGGACAGCCTGCGGGGCCGAGTTCGCCTGGGCGAGGACGGCCACACCGGCCTGCTGGATGATCTGCTTCGTGATCATCTGGCTGGACAGTTCCGCGACGTCCGCGTCGCGGATGCGCGACTCCGACGCCGACAGGTTTTCGATCGAGACGCCGAGGGAGTTCGTCGCCACGTCGAGCTGGTTCTGACGGGCACCGATCTTCGCGCGGAAGGTCGACACCTGGTCGATGGCCGCGTCCACGGAGGCGAGCAGCGTGTCCGCCTTCGCGGTCGTCGACACCGCAGCGTTGTCCGCGATCAGGGTGTCCAGCTTGGAAGCGTTGCCCAGAGCGCTCGAACGCATGTCCGAGAACGCGAGCGAGATGTCGTCGCCGACTTCAGCGCCCACGCGGAACGTCGCGTTGCCGCTGCCCGAGGTGACCACCGTGGTCGCCGCGAACGCGTTCGCGAGGTTCGCACCGGTGTGGTTCGCAGCGACCGCGTCGTGCGAGAGGTTCAACGTGACGCCCAACTCCTCGAACGTGACCGCCTGCGAGCCGCTCGCGCCCATGTCCTGGACCGTCGCCGTCTCCGTGCGCACGTAGCCGTTGCCGTCATCGTGCGTCAGGGTCAGGACCGCACCGGCCGCAGAGAACGTGTACGTCTCGCCAGCCTGCGCGTCCGCAACGCTGACCGAAGACACCGAGGTCGTCGCGCCACCGTTGGCGTACGTCACGTTGTCGGCGGTCGAGTTCGCGGAGTCCAACGTCACCGCGAGCGACCCGTTCAGGAGGCTCTGGCCGTTGAAACGCGTGCGGGTTGCGATGTTGTCGATCTCCGAGCGGAGGGCGAGCATCTCTTCACCGATCGCGTCGCGGTCGGACGAGGAGAGCGTGGTGTTGCCGGCCTGCACGGCCAGCTCACGCACGCGGCCGAGGATGTTGTGCACCTCGTTCAGCGCGCCTTCACCGGTCTGCAGCATCGAAACGCCGTTCTGGGCGTTCCGCATACCCTGCTGCATGCCGCGGATCTGCGACCGCATCTTCTCCGAAATCACCAGGCCGGCAGCGTCGTCCGCCGCGCGGTTGATGCGCAGGCCGCTGGAGAGCTTCTCAAGCGTCTTGCCCATCTGGGCGCTGGTGGCACCCAGGTTTCGCTGCGCGTTCAGCGCGGCGATGTTCGTGTTGATGATCATTCCCATGTCAGTGGCCTCCTATAGCCTGGATCTCCCCGGCATCCATGCCGGATGGTTCGGACTCGCGGGGTTCCGGACTCCGCCGCTCCTCCATCCGCCATCATCGGCAGCCCTTCTCCCGCCTTTAGCCCCCCATCAAACGCCGGGGAACACCCTCATCCACTCCTCCGAGGCCGCGCACGATCGACGCCAGCGGAGGGCACGCCCTGCGACCCTCCCTGCGGCGAGATCAGGGAAGTCCCCCCTCCTCATCGGGGACTCCCCCATCCAGACCACCCGACGCACGCCCGTACCGTCCCCCCATGCAAGCCCCGTACTCCCTCGGCGGCCTCTCCACCCTCGCCATCTGCGGGTGGACCGAACGCACCCCTGATCTCCTCCGCGCCCTCGAAGCGCGCGGCGTACTCCCCGTCGCCATCGGCGACCGCTCCGCGACCGCGCTCGCCGCCGCCGCCACCGCCCTCCGTGGCCACCCGGCCACACCTGCTCGTTACCAGCACCCTCGGGAGATGCTCCGGCGCGGTCGCGGCGACGCGGTCCTCCTCGACATGACCGATGCCGCCGCCGAGGTCGCCGCTGCAGCGCAGCGCGGCACCCTCATCCTCGCCACCGGCGACGCCATCGAGCCGGACACCCTGGACATGCTCGCGCGATGCGCGTCCAGCGCTACCGTCCTCCGACCGCTCTTCTGGCTCGCACCCGTCGTCGCCATCGTGGACGCGGCCCACAACCTGGACCGCCTCCGCCAGATCCACCTCACGGTCGAAGACGACCGTCCCGCCCTCGACATCGCGGGCGATCTCCTCACCCTCGCCTCCCGAATCGCGGGAGTCCCTGTCGAGAAGGTCACCGCCACCGCTTACGGCCCCGATCGAGGCGAAACGGCATCCATCGTCACCGAGGTTGCCTTCGTCGGTGGCGCCAGTGCCCTCCTCGCCGCCCGGAACGTCATCGGCACCCGCGTCGAGGCCGAACTGGTCGCTCGCGGGGTGACCGTCCGCGCGATCGGTGACAGCCACGGCGGCTCGCTCACACTCACCACCGGCGGACGCACAGAAGTCACGCGTCTCACCGCGGGCGACCTCACAGACCTCGTGATCGGTGACGCCATCGACGAACTCGCCAGTGGCGGCGTCGACACCGACGTCCTCTTCACCGAGGCCTCACTCCTCCGCGCGCTCCAGACCTCGCTCGGGGCGCCCTCCGCACCCGGCGTGCGCCGTCCCCAGTGGACCGTCCTCGCCGGCGGCGGCCAGCACACCACCCCGCGCCGAGGTCACCTCCACCTCGTCGGGGTCTAACCCGAGGCCCCACGCCGGCACGCTACGATCCGCCTCCGCTGAAGGAGGCCCCCGTATGCCGCTCACACTCGCTGACCGCCTGGACATTCAGGAACTGCTCGCGCGCTACAACCACGCCATCGACTCCGGCGACATCACCACGTGGGCTGCATGCTTCACCGCGGACGGCGCGTTTAC
This sequence comes from Dehalococcoidia bacterium, assembly GCA_004296805.1. Classification (GTDB taxonomy): domain Bacteria; phylum Chloroflexota; class Dehalococcoidia; order UBA2979; family UBA2979; genus SURF-43. Next base: position 16,537 of record SCVR01000175.1, on the reverse strand, counting down.
CTCTGGCGGCCGCACCAGCACCGGCACGAAGGAACTGGAAGAGTTCGCCGCCAACTTCCACAGCCGCATGCCCGGGTCGCGCCACTGGAACAACAACATCGTCATCGAGGGCGAAGGCGACAGCGCCACCATGCGCTGCTACCTCCAGCTGCTGAAGACCGGCAACGGCGAGCCCGCCACCCTCGTCACTACCGCCCGGTACGAGGACACCCTCCGCCGCGTGGACGGCGCCTGGCGCTTCGCCTCACGCACCGTCGTGCGCGACTGACGCGTGCGGAGGCCAGCCACACCCGTCAACACCGGCGCCGTCCTCATCACCGGGGCGTCGACCGGCATCGGCGCCGCAGCGGCCCTGCACCTTGCCGCCCTCGGACACCGCGTTTTCGCCGGCGTGCGGCGCGTCGAGGACGGCGAAGCGTTGAAGCGTCAGGGAGGCGCCCTCATTCACCCCGTCGTGATCGATGTGACCGACCCCGCGTCGATCGATGCCGCCGTGCAGCATGTGGCTGCCGCTACCGGCGTTGGCGGCCTCGGCGCGCTCGTGAACAACGCCGGCATCGCCGTCACGGGCGCGTGGGAACACATCAGCCGTGACCGTCTGCGCCAGCAGTTCGAGGTCAACCTGCTCGGCACCATCGCCGTCACGCAGGCCTTCTTGCCTCTCGTGCGGCGGGGCCGGGGGCGCATCATCACCATCTCCTCGATCGCCGGGAAACACGCGCCACCGTTTTTCGGTCCCTACGCCGCCTCCAAGCACGCACTCGAGGCTTTCGGTGACTCGCTCCGCCTCGAACTCCGCCACTGGCGCATCCCCGTCACGCTCATCGAGCCCGGCGCCATCGACACACCGATCTGGGAGAAGGGACTCGCCGTCGCCGGGGAGGTGCTGGACGAGATGCCCCGGGACGCCCGCGCCAGCTACGCCCCTTACATCGAGGCCGCCCGTCGCTCCGGTGAGAACGCCGGCCGGCGAGGGATTCCGGCCGAACGTGTCGCTGAGGTCATCGCGCATGCCGTGCGCTCTGCGCGGCCAAGGGCCCGCTACTTCGTGGGACGGGACGCGAGACTGCGCGCACTGGCGATGCGCATCCTGCCGGACCGCCTCATCGATGCACTCACCTGGCGAGGAATGAAGATGCCGCGCCGCCCTCGCTAGGCCGAGGCGGCCACTACTTCTTCGCCGCCTTCGGCTTTGCAGCCGGAGCCGGGGCCGCCGCCGGCGCACGCCGCGCCTTCGGTCCGGCCACCACGAAGGCCAGCACCAACGACGACACCAGCGCGACGATCACGTCTGCCATGTCTCGATCGTCGGCTCCCGCACATCGATCCCGCAGCCCCGGGGAACCCCTGAGGCCCGTCTGGCGTCACACTGAAAGGACGCCGCTGTCCCCTCACGCGATTGCCTGCCTAAGATGGATCCACTCATCCGCTGACACCCATCACCGGATCAACCGGAGACTGCCGATGTCCCGACAGGCCCAACTGCTCGTCCTCGCGCTGATCGGCGCAGGCGCACTCCTCGGCGCGGTGCTCATCGCGACCGGCACGGTCGGGGGCGGTGGCATCTCCCTCCGTGCCGCATCGGCCAAGAACGCCACGCCCACGGCCCCCGGCGCCACCGCCACGCCCCGTATCCAGGACTCGGTGGCCGCGTGGACCAAGAAGTACGGCGAGCCCAGGGGCACCGATTTCGCCCGCCTGAAGATCCCCTCCATCGGCGTCAACGCCCCCGTCGGCGCATGGGCCGTCAAAGGCAACGCGATGCCCGAGCCCTACGGCCCGATCGATGTCGCCTGGTACGACCTCACCGCATTCCCCGGACAGGGCGGCTACCCCGGCACCGGCAAGAACGCCATCTTCGGCGCACACGCCGATCTCAACCGAGACATCGCCGGCGTCGGGCAGCACTACACCGGCCCCGCCGTCTTCTGGGACCTCGACAGCCTGAAGGCGGGCGATCGTGTCGAACTCGAACTCAACGGACAGTCGCTGAAGTACTCCGTGGTCTGGGCGAAAGAGGTCAGCGCGACCACCACTGACTGGGGTCAGTACTGGAGCAGCGACGTGAAGGTGGACTCGATCACGCTGTTCACATGCAGCGGCAAGTTCAATCCGGACACCCACGAGTACAGCAGCCGCCTCATCGTCCGCGCCGAACGGCAGAAGTAGGCGAACCCGAGGGTTATGCCCAGCGCTTCGCGCGGAAGTAGAACCACTGACCCGCCGCGACCGCCGCCATGCAGCCGCCGATGATCCAGAACGCCGGGTCGGTCCACACGGGCGACTCCACCATATTCATCCCAAAAGCACCGGTGATGAACGTGAGCGGCAGGAACATCGCCGTCAGCACCGTCAGGCGCTTCATCACGTCGCTCAACTGGTTGTTGACCGTTGACAGGTGAACTTCCAGGGCCCCCGTCATCAACTCGCGGTACGAGTCCACGATCTCGAACACCCGGATGATGTGGTCATGCACGTCGCGGAAGTAGATCATGTGCTCGCTGCTCACAATCCCGTACGCCGGTGTGGTGAACCGTCCGAAGATCTCGAGGTGCGGCGAAATCAGTTTCCGCAGCGTCACCCCGTTCCGCTTCATCGCGAAGATCCGCTCCAGCAACTCCTGACCGCCGCCGAGGATTACCCGGTCCTCGACGTCGTCCACGTCGTCCAGCATCTTGTCGAGCACCGGGAACAGCGAGTCCACCACCCGGTCCGTGATCGCATACAGCAGGTAGCCCGCATCCTTCGCCAGCATCGAGGCGAGCCGGAGGTCGAGGTCGCGCCCGGGCAGTAGCGCTGCCAGGTGTGGGTCGCGCCCCGTCAGCACCCAGTTAGGCCCAATGATTGCGTCGAGCTCGTGCTCATCGAGCGACGGCGCTGCGGAGTCGTACCCCACACCGTGCATCACCAGCACGGTGTACCCGTCGAACGTCTCGAGTTTGCCCCGCTGCCCGCGGTGCTTCAGGTCTTCGACCGTCAGTTCGTTGAGTGACAGCGCGGCCGACACCGCGTCGATCTCCTCGATCGACTCCTCGTCGATGTCGATCCAGATCAGGGCGCTCGGGTCAGCGAGGAGCGCGATCCCCTCGGCCAGCGTCAGGTCGAGGTCGAGCGAACCGTCGCCGCGTCGCGCCCGGACGGTCAGCACGCGTTAGACGTATCGCGCCGCGGCCATCAGCGCGACGGCGATGAGACCAAGGACCGAGGCGAGCCGGGAGTTCCGACGCAGCACCGCCTGGTGCCCTTCCATCTCCGCCGCCTGTGCCGGCGTAGGCGCGCCCGTGATCTGCGCGCTCAGCGCCTCGATCTTCTTCAACTCGCTGCCAGCCGTGCTGCCGATCCCGCCAGCGGCGATCCCGAGCACCATGCCGACACCGATCGTCACGCCCCACCCATTCGTGAACACCTGGTCAAACCCACGACCCGGCGTCCGCACGATCAGCCCGAAACCCATGATGATCGTAAGCGTCGCCGCGACGACCAGGAACTTCGTCAGCGGCTTCGCCAACGACCTCATCGCTGGTCCCTGCACCGCCGGCCCGGCCGCGCGCAGTCCCGGCTCGATCACCCACGCCATCAAGGAGGCGCCGCCCACCCACAGCACCCCCGGCAGGATGTGCAGGATCCGCATCACGACCAGTTCAGCGTTCATCTCAGACCTCCACCCAACGTCACGCCGCCGCGGCCGCCTCCACCGGGGGACGCTTCACCGGCTTTCGCACCAGCAGCACGATACCCGCCGCGATGAACCACAGCACACCGATGCCCAGGAATACCCCGTGGTAGTTCCCCACCGCGTCGTAATACCAGGACACGAACAACGGCGCGCCCGCCCCGATCAACAACGCGATCGGCATCGCCACGCTCCGCACAGATCCGAGGTACCGCCGCCCGAAGTACGACCCCCAGATCGTCTCCTGTAGCGGGATTTGTCCGCCGAACCCCCAGCCCACGGCTGAGAACCCGATGACCAACGCGATCGCCGAGTGCGCCTCCGCCGCATACACAATCTCGCTGATCGCGAAGCCGGACAGCACGAACGCGAACGCCGCCAACTTGTTTGGCGCCATCCGGTCTGTCATCCACCCCCAGAACGCCTTCGAGATCAGTGCGAAGAACGACATCAGGCTGGAGTACGAGGCCGCCTGCGCCAGCGAGAAGTTCTGGTCCGTCAGGAAGGGGATGGTCTGCAACAACATCGTCCCCAGCCCCACACCACCGAGGCCGAAGGACAGCACGATGAGGTACAGCGCCGGCGTCCGCAGCGCCTCCTTGCGCGTGAACGAGTTCGCGAAGTCTGCCGCCAGCACCGCGCCCGCGCGTCCCTGCATCTCCTCCGGAGTTCGCCCGTCCGGGTGCAACCCGAAGTCCTCGGGGGCACGCCGCATCAGCAATGACGTCGGGATGATCAGTGCCACACACAGGAACGCCAGGATCCGCCACGCCATCCGCCAGCCGAAGTCCTCGATCAGGAACGACATCAGTGGCGGGAACACGACCCCCGCCAGCGAGACCCCCATCGCCGCGAAGCCGATCATCCGGCCGCGCTTCTCCACCCACCACTTCGACATCGTCACGTTGACGACGAGGTTCCCGACCAGCGAAGCGCCGATGGTCAGCACGAAGCCGCGCAGCACCACCCACTGCCACAACTCCGTGACCGACCCTGTGAGCCACGTGGAGATAAAGAACAGCGCAGAGCCGGCCATCATCAGCCGGCGCCCGCCGTACTTGTCGACCCACACCCCGACGAACACACCGGCGCCGGCTGCCACGAACCGGCTCACGGTCAGCCCGTACGTGAACTGCGCCCGCGTCCAACCCAGGTCGTGCGTCATCGGCCGCAGGAACGCCCCTGCCACCGAGTTCTGCGCACCCGTCGAGATCAACTGCGCGATCAGTGACGCGCCCACGATGTAGTAGCCGTAATACAGCTTCGGCCGGGCGTGCCGCCCCACCGGAGCACCGCTCACCGGCGTCTCGGTTGCCATCGGACCGCCTCCTCGCACGCCGCGCGCATACTACCCCCGCCCGCAAATCCAGCCGCCAGCCCCTCCAAATCTGCCCAACGGCCCCCACCACCTCGCATCAAGACACCGATTGCCACGCCCGCACCATCCGCTATAGTCGCGCCGCCTGACGCTGGAACGTGCCTCCGCTCGGCACCCCTCGAAGCGTCGCGTCATATCGAGGCTCACCACATGACCAGCCCGCACGCCGCCCAGATCAGACTGCTGCTCAGCGCAGCGCTCGCCCTCTTCACCTTCACCGTCGTCATCGGCATCCTCAACGGCACCGACCTCGTGGACTTCAACCACAAGGCGCTGCTCACGCACGTCCACGTCGGCACGCTCGGCTGGATCACCATGAGCGTGATCGCCGCTTCCTTCTGGCTCTTCGGCCTGGGCGATCAGTCTGGCAAGGACGCCAGCCTCATCCGCCTCCTCGGCTACGCCACGCCACTCAGCATCACCGCCTATGCACTCGCCTTCCTCACCACCGCCGGCGTCGTCCGACCGCTGCTCGGCACACTCGTCGGCCTCGTCATCCTCACCACCTTCCTCTGGACCGTTCGACAGGCCCAGGGCCGCACACTCAGCGTCCCCCACCTCGGCATGCTGGCCGCCGTCCTGATGTCCGTACTCGGCGCAGTCCTCGGCATCCTGTTGGGCCTCCGCCTCGCCGGGAACGAGTCCATCACGATCCGCACCGCAGACGCCCACCCCGCGGCGATGGTCGTTGGCTTCCTCGTCCCCGTTGGCATGTCCTTCGTGGAGTGGGCCCTCGATGGCGGCTCCGTCCTGCGCAAAGCGGGCCGTGCCGGCTGGTTCCAGATCGGGCTTCCCGTCCTCGGTGGCATCCTCGTCATCATTGGCCTGCTGCTGGATATCGTCGCCCTCGTCACCTTCAGCCTGCCGTTCGAGGTCATCGGGCTCGTCATCCTGATCGTTCGAGTCCGGCCCGCCGTGATGCGCGTGTCGCTCACCGCACGGAGCACTGCGCGCCACGGACTCACTGCTCTCGTCTACCTCATCGTGAACCTCGGCATCCTCATCTACCTCATCGGCAAGTACTTCTCCAAGGAGATCGACCCGCCGGTGCATCTCCTCCTCGCGCTCGACCACTCGATCTTCATCGGCGTCATGACGAACGGGATCCTCGCCCTCATCATGAGGTTCCGCCGCCCCGTCGCGGCGATCGTCGACGACATCGTCTTCGTCGGGCTCAATGCAGGCCTTGCCGTATTCCTCGTTGGCTTGCTCGCCGAGTCCGCCCCGCTGAAGCAGACCGCTACACCCATCATGGGCGGCGCCATCCTGCTCGCAGTCGCCACCGCGCTCCCCGCACTGCGTGGCAGCACCAACGACCCGAGCGCATAGCCTCCGTGCGGCCCCCGCGTGCACGCCTCTGGGCGGTACTCGCTGCATCAGCGTGGTTGCTCGCTGCCTGCGGGGCGGCGAGCAACTCCCCGTCCGTCGACGCACCGCCAAACAACGCACCCACCGCGACGGCTTCGCTCGCCGCTCGCCCGCAGGCCTCGGCACCGCCACCGACGGAGGCTCCGCGCACCTCCGCCACGGCGACAGGTGCCGCGACCGGTACCGCGGCCGCCGGACCCTCCACGCCGGGCCGTGCGTCATCATCACCAGCAGCCTCACCACCTGCACAGGGCGCCCCTCCCGCGCAAACGCCCGCGTCAGGGGGTCAGACCGGCGGGGTCGACTGCATCCCATCCGTGCTGAAGCGCCATCCGATCGACCTCGCTCCATTCGACGCAGCCTCCGGACGCGCGGGAGACGCTAGGTTCGTACGTCCGCTCTTCCTCAACCGCGTGTACACGGAGTTCGGTTTCGTCATTCCGGGATCCACCACGTCGACCGGCAACGACAAGGCCAACCCTCAGCCCACCTACCTCGCGCCCATGGGCACCACGGTGCGCTCCGCGGTCGATGGAGTCGTCGACCGGATCTCCGATCTCTGGAGCACCCCCACCCTCGGCGACGTCTCAGTGATGGTGAAGCCTGACGGCCTCGTCGGTCGCTGCTATGCAGTCATCGAGTTCGAACACGTCGTGAAGCCCACCGTCCGCGTCGGCGATCGCGTCGTCGCCGGCCAGGCCATCGCCGAGGTAGGCCCGCTCAACAGCCAGGGCAGTCAGGGACTCGGCCTCGTCGAGTTTGGCATTCTCACGGGCGCCGGAAACGGGCGCCCTCTCCACGTCTGCCCGTACGCCTATTTCGACCCCTCCGCGCGAGGCACGCAACTCGCGATCCTCGCGCGCCTCATCTCCGATTGGGAGGCCTACGCTGGCGACTCCACGCTCTACAACGAAGCGACGTGGACTGGCGGCATCACCGGCTGCCGTTCCGGCCCCATCGAGGAATGACACAACAAGAAGGACCGCCCCTTCGGGCGGCCCTTCTTTCTTCATCTCGCCTCGCGACTACGGCCGGTCGTACACCATGATCGACCGCCCCGTGATCTCGCCCTTCTCCAACGCCCGCACGCCTTCGTTGATGTGGTCGAGGCCCTCGTACACCTTCGTGATCATCTTCTCCAGCGGCAACGCGCCCTGCTTGTACCACTCCACGTACTGCGGGTAGTCCTCGATCGGGTGGCTCGAACCACCGAGCGAACCGATCAGGTGCCGCTCCCCTGTCGGGAACAACCGGGCATCGAGGGTCACCGGCCCCTGCGGGATCCCGACCACTACCGCCGTCCCACCGCGACGCGCGCCGAGGATGCCCGGCGTGATCGACTTGAGGCACTGGTTGATCACGGACTCCATGCCGATCGCGTCGAACGCGAAGTCCACACCGCCAGCGGTCAGCGACCGGATCGCCTCCACCGGGTCGTTCGCGCGTCCGTTGATCACGTCCGTCGCTCCGAACTCCTTCGCCCACGCAAGTTTCTCGTCGGCCAAGTCGACCGCGATGATCTTCGAGGCCCCGGCGATCTTCGCGCCGGCGATCACGTTGATCCCCACACCGCCGACGCCGAACACCGCTACCGTCTGCCCGGCCTGGACCTTCGCCGTCCCCAGCACCGCGCCCACGCCCGTCACCGTCGCGCAGCCGATGATCGCCGTCACGTCCACCGGCACCGAGGCGTCCAGCGGCAGCACCAACTGCTCGTGCGTCAGCACGTGCTCCGCCCACGTGTAGACGCCGTTCTCGTGCGCCCCACCGCGGAACCCGAACGACGAGCGCTTCAGCGCCGCCGTCTCCGGCGTGATGTCGCGGGGCACCCACGTCACCATGACGCGGTCGCCTTCCTTCACGTGCGTGACGTCGCGCCCCTTCGCGATCACCACACCCGTCGCCTCGTGCCCCAGGAGGGCTGGGCGCGGCTGCGCAGGGTTGTGGATCTGGTGCAACTGCGAGTGGCAGATGCCTGAGGCGTACAGCTTCACCAGGACCTCGAACGGCCCCGGGTTCCCCAGTTCGATCTCCTCAACAGCCAGCGGCTGCCCGTGCTCCACGAGGACGGCGGCGCGTGTCTTCATCCCAATGCTCCCTGCTCCTCCGCGCCTCACGCGCGAGCGGCGAGCGTCGGACGCAAGCCGGGGCCTGTCAAGGAACTACGCGAGGGCCCACGCTCAGTCACAAGAACTTCGATATCACCCGCCGCAGCACCCGCACCGCGCGATTCGCGTAGCGCGTCACAAATCCACGCGCTGCACCCGGCATACTGCGCCCACCAGTCCGACGGCCATCGAGGCCGCGGCAAGGCGCAGAGAGGTGGACGGCGCGTGGACTATCAGGAACTCCTCTTCCAGCACGAGGACGGCGTCGCCGTGGTCACCCTCAACCGCCCGGAACGACTCAACGCCATCAATCCCCGACTCGTCCACGAACTCCTTCACGTCGTCGAGACCACCCAGCACGACGACGCCACCAAGGTCCTCGTCATCACCGGTGCTGGCAGAGGCTTCTGCGCCGGCGCCGACCTCGCCGCCACCGCCGCGGAGCGCGAAGCCGATGTCCACATGGACAACGACGCCGGCCATCGCCGCATGCTCCGCGGCCCGATCGGCCATTGGGGCGTCCTCTATGCCGCCCTCGGCCACTATCCCAAGCCGATGATCGCCGCGGTCAACGGCGTCTCCGCGGGCGCGGGCCTCTCGCTCGCCCTCGCCGCCGACATCCGCATCGCCTCCACCGCCGCCCGCTTCATCGCCGTCTTCATGCGACGCGGCATCATCCCGGACACCGGCACCACCTATCACCTCAACCAGCTCATCGGCCGCGGGCGCATGATCGAGATGCTCATCACCGGCGACGAGGTGGACGCCACCACCGCCTACCAGTGGGGCCTCGCGAATCGCCTCGTCGAACCCGAACGCCTCATGGACGAAACCATGGCCCTCGCCCGCAGACTCGCGAACGGCCCCTCCGTCGCCATCGAACTGACCAAGCAAATCGTCAACGACCTCACCCGCGAGGGCCTTGAGCGCCAGCTCCAGAACGAGGCATGGGCGGGCACCCGGGCCGCACTCTCCGAGGACGCTGGCGAGGGTCGTAACGCCTTCCTGGAAAACCGCCCCCCGAAGTGGACGGGGCGCTAGACGCCGCGGCGTACACTCCCGCCGAGCATCGAGGTGCGCGATGGCGCTGCCCGCCAGCCCAGCCGCTGATCCCATCGAGAGGCCTGCCCGCCTCCCGCTGCCCACGCAGTTGCTCGGACGCTCCTTCTATTACGGCTGGTACATCGTCGGCGTCGCCTTCGTCTCGTCGATGATGTCCATGGGCATCACGGCCTACTCGATGGGTGTTTTCCTCAAGCCGATGACCCAGGAACTCGGCTGGTCGCGCACGGACATCTCGCTCGGCCAGACCCTCACCACCTTCGTCACCGGCATCCTCGGCGTCGCCATCGGACGGCGCATGGACGCGCGCGGCGGGCGGGCGTTGATGGTCGGCGGCGCGATCATCGGTGGCTTCGGCTTCATCATGCTCGGGCACGTCCACGAGCTCTGGCAGTACTACCTCGTCCGTGCCGGCCTCGTCGCCGTCGGCTCCATCGGCATGGGCAACCTCGTGGTCAACGTCGCCCTCTCCAACTGGTTCGTCCGCCGTCGAGGCCGCGCCATCGCCATCGGCGTCATGGGCACCTCCGTCGCCGCACTCCTGCTGCCGACGGTGGCGGACCGCATGATCGATGCCTGGGGTTGGCGCAACGCCTGGCTCGCCATCGGCGTCGCCGTCTGGTGCACCGTCATCCCTGCCGCACTCCTCGCGATGCGGCGGCGCCCCGAGGACTTCGGCCTCCGCCCGGACGGCGACGCCGCACCGCTCGCCGGCGCCCGTGTTTCCGCGCGCGTCGCCTCAGATGTGCGCTGGACGAGGCAGGCCGCCGCGCGCACACCCACGCTGTGGATGCTCGTCGCCACCTTCGGCCTCGCGAGTACCGGCATGGGTGCGCTGCTACTCCACCTCATCCCCTACATGACCGACGCTGGCTTCACGCGCGGCGAGGCCGCCGGCGCCTTCGGCATGATCGGCGTCTCCGGCCTGCTCTCGAAGCCCCTCTGGGGCATCGCCCTGGACCGCTTCCCCATCCGTCGATGTGCCGCCGCCGAGTTCCTGCTCATGGGCCTCGGCATCACCCTCATCCTCGCGTCCCACACGCTCGCGCCGCTCTACGCATCCATCTTCACCATGGGCATCGGCATCGGTGGCGTCGTCACCGTGCAGGAGGTGGTCTGGGCTGACTTCTTCGGACGCCTCAGCCTCGGCACCGTCCGCAGCCTCGCCCAGCCGTTCACCATCGTCTCCAGCGCCGGCGGCCCCGTCTTCGCCGGCTTCGCCTACGACCACTTCGGGTCGTACACCTCGGCCTTCCACCTCTTCATCGGCACCTACATCGCCGCCGCCGCCCTCATCATGCTCACCCCCACACCAAAGCGCCCCGTCCAACCGGACGAGGCGCTCACCGCAACCAGATAGGCCTCGCGCGCTAGACGCCCGAGGCCCCCGACAGACCGAACCGGTCGCCCTTCAGCCCCCGCACCGCGAGGTCCACTGCCGCGAGCCGTCGCTGCCCCTGCATCCGCGACTCGCCCGCCATGTAGGACGACCACGCCATGTAGTCACCCAGCACATCTTCCAGGTGGCTCGTGTAGCCCTGGATGTCCTGCGCCTTGTTCATCGCGACCTTTGAGATCCGCACCGTCATCGGGTGGTTCTCCGCCACGCGACGCGCGTACGCGTACGTCTCACGTTCCAGGTCCTCTGGCGCCAGCACGCGGTTCACGAACCCGTAGTCGTGCGCCTCCTGCGCGCTCAGGAACCGACTCTCGAACACCAGCTCCTTCGCCCGCTTCACACCCAGGTCCCACGGCACCGACATGTACTCGATGAACCCCGGAAGGAACCGCGCGTCCTGCGCCGCGAAGACGAGGTCGAGGCACCCCGCCAGCATCCACCCCGCGTAGATGCAGTACCCCTCCACCATCGCGATCGTCGGCTTCTGCAGATTCCGCCACTTCAGCAGCAGGTCGAGGTTGTAGCGCTTGAACTGGTCGTACCGGTCGAGCCCATCGACGGCGCCCAGCGACTCGCGGTACGCCGTCCCCTCAGGGGTACCGAGGTCATGCCCTGACGAGAAGTTCCCGCCCGACCCGCGCACGATGACGACACGCACATCCTTGCTGCGCTCCGCCTCGTCGAACGCGAGCCCCACCTCATCGAGCAGCTTGTACGACTGCGCGTTTCGGTAGTGCGGCCGGTTCAGCCGGATCGTCGCGATCGGCCCGTCCACCTCATAGATGATGTCCTCGTACGCCATCCCCGGCCTCCCTCGAATCTGCGCGGTGCGCGCGCAAGAGTACGACGACCGCAGGAGACGCGTGAAAGGCGGTGCGAAGGAGTACCGTAGGGGCGCGGTGGGTCGTGGAATGAGGGGTCAGCCATGACATTTACCGAAGCAGTCCGGTCCGGTCTCACCAACTATGCAGTCTTCACCGGCCGCGCGAGCCGCAGCGCCTACTGGTACTTCGTACTCTTCCAGATTCTGGTGAGCACGATTGCGAGCGCGATCGACGGCGGTCTGGGGATGCAACTCGTGGCGCCGCTGGCGAGCCTGGGGTTGCTGCTGCCGTCCCTCGGCGTTGGCGTGCGACGCCTGCACGACATCGGCAAGTCCTGGAAGTGGATGCTGTTGATCCTGATCCCGATCCTGGGATGGATCTACCTCGTCTACCTGATGATCCAGCCGAGCGAAGGCGCGAACGCCTACGGCTCGCCCGCGTAGACATCACCTCCATAGAGGTGCAGACCAGCCCCCTGAGAGGGGGCTGGTCAGTCCACGTCCAGCACAGCCTTCCCCGCCACCTGACGCCCGAACAGCGCCGCGCCCGCCTCCGCGATCCGCGACCACGACCCCCGCCAGCCGACGTCCACCTGCAACTTCCCCGCCTGCATCAGGCTCAACAGGTACGCGATGTCCTCGCCCGAGTGCGGGCCCTTCGTGAACGCCTCGATCGAACGCTTCATCCCCACCAGCGAAGGGAACGCCGCTGGCTCCTGTGATGTGGTGCCGATGCACTGCACTACGCCGCCCTCACCTAGCAGCCCCCACACCTTCACCAACTGCGAGCCGCCTACGCTGTCGATCACCACATGGATCGGGCTCGTCACACCGTCGAGGCCCACCACCACCTCCGAGGCGCCGAGCGCGCGCAACCCCTCGCCGCGCGCCACCGACCCCACGCTCGCGATCACATGCGCGCCACCCAGCGCCGCCAACTGCACCGCGAAGCGTCCCACGCCACCCGAGGCGCCCGTCACCAACACGCGACGCCCCAGCAGCGCGCCCGACCGGCGCAGCGCCCGCAGCGCCGACACCCCCGCCACCGGCAACGTCGACGCCACACCCAGATCGATCTCTCCCGGCACCACCGCGAGCTCGTCCAGGTCCACCGCACGACGCTCGGCCCAGCCTGCCTGCGTCGACATCGTCGTCACCACCCGCGTCCCCACCGCCGGCCCGCCGCCACCGGAGGCCGCCCGCAGCACCACACCTGAGGCGTCCCACCCCGGCACGAACCCCGCGGGCCGCGCCTGCGCCCCACGCAGGTCACCGTAGTTCAGGGAGATGTGCTGCACGGACACCAGCACCTGGCCAGCGTGAGGCTCCGGCTCGGGCGCCTCCCCCAGCCGCAACTTCCCCTCGACGTCCGGGTCCACCACCAGTGCACGCATCACTTCCCCCTCACCTGCGCCGCGATCCTAGTCGCGCCCCACCAGCGAAGTGCGTGTGACCACCAGCCACCTGATATCGTCCGCCGCAATCGAGGCAAGCCATGGCAACAGGCCGCCTACCTGAGTCGGGATCCCACGCGCCTCAAACGCAACCGCCACAGCAGCGGGCGCGAGCCTCCACGGGCGAAATCTTCATCTCGTTCAGACTGCGCGACTTCCGCTACCTCACGCTCTCCACCCTCGCCGCCGGCTTCGCGCAATGGGCCAAGCAACTCGCCCTCTTCGCCCTCGTCTACGAGATGACCGGCTCCGCCGTGCAACTCGGCGCCGTCGCCGCCTTCCGAGGCGGTGTCGGCACGCTCATCGCCCCCTACGGCGGCTACCTCTCGGATCGCTTCCCTCGCCGCCGCATCATCGTCGCCTCCACCCTCCTCGATGCCACCATGGCCGCGAGCCTCGCTGCGCTCGTCCTGCTCGACCTCGCGCACGTCTGGCACGTCTACCTCATCGCCTTCGGTGGCGGGCTCGCGCAGTCCATCAACCAACCCGCACGTCAGGCCTTCGTCTACGACGTCACCACGGACGAGACGTTGCCGAACGCCGTCGCCGTGAACTCCATGGTCCAGAACGTCTCGCGCGTCCTCGGGCCGTCGGGCTTCGGGATCATGATGGCCGCGTGGGGCGTCGCGTCCGCCCTCGTCATGCTCGTGGCGCTCCAGGTTGCTGCCACCATCGCCACGCTGCGCATCAGTCACACCACCCGACAGGTCCGCGTCACCACGGTCTCCCCGTGGCGCATGATCGGACAGGGCTTCGCCTACTCCTGGGCGGACAAGCGGATCCTCGGCCTCCTCATCATCACGATGATCCCCTCGCTCCTGATCTACCCCTACATCCCCTTCCTCAAGATCGTCTCCGAGGAAGTCCTCCATCGAGGTAACGCCGGCTTCGGGATGCTCTCCTCCATGATGGGCTGGGGCTCACTCCTCGGACTCTTCTCCCTCGCCTACCTCGGAAGCGCGCGACATCGAGGCTGGCTCATGATCGGCTGCTACCTCGCCTATGCCGTCATCCTCATCGGCTTCTCCACCTCGTCCACCTACGTCCTCTCACTCGCCATCCTCGCCACCGGCGGCATCTTCCACTCCGTTGCCACCGCCCTGCAGAGCACCCTGCTCCACCAGGTCACCCGCAACGAGATGCGAGGCCGCGTCATGGCCGTCAACCAGATGACCAGCGGCATCCAGGCCATCGGCTCATTCCCCATGGCCTTCGCCATCTCCGCCTGGGGCGCCCAGAAAGGCATCGGCGCCTTCATGGTCGCCGCCACCATCTGCTTCCTCGCCTTCATGCTCACCTGGACCCCCGTCCGCCGGATCCAGTAGCCCTCGAGGCCTCCCCCCGGCTCGCGCCCGCCTCACCTGCCCGAATGCAACGGCAGTGATGCACCCACGCCCGATCCACGACGAGATTGCGACGCTCCCGATGACAGCATGGAGCCACGAGACGAAACGACCAGCCCCGGCACCGCCGTGGCGTCAGAACCAGGAGCGATATCGATGTCAGGTAAGCGCGACAAGGTCATGGGCAAGGGCAACGAGGCTGCGGGCGCCGCCCGCGAAGCCGCCGGTAAGGCCACCGGCAACGAAGGTCTCGAACAGCGTGGCAACGCGCAGCAGGCAAAGGGCAAGGCCCAGCAGGCCATCGGCGGCGCCAAAGACGCCGTCGGCAAAGCCTCCGACGCCATCAAGCGCTAGGCACACAACGAGGGCGTCCGCTGGACGCCCTCCCTCAACCACACCATCAGCGACGACACCGCGCTGAGACAGGACACCCATGTACATCGGCGGTGGCGCAGTCGCGCTCATCCTCATCATCGTTCTGCTCGTCTGGGTCTTCTAACCCTCACACCCGAGCGCATCCGAGGCACCTCCCTGTCGCAGTCGCGACGGAGGGGTGCCTCGCTCCACGTCCCCCCCGAAACCCTCTCGCCCACGCAACACGCAAGACCGGCCCCACCTCGACCTACCCCCACGCAGACGACACCACCAGCCCACCCCACGTCGAGGCGAGCGCGCTGCACACGACGCCCCTCCTCGCACCCGCAGACGCAAAGCGAACCACCCTCCCTTGAGGGAGGGCAGGGGGAGGGACTCTGAAGCCTCCCTCGCCCTCATGGAGGGAGAGGGAGGTTTGGAGGGTGAAGATCCAGAAAACACGGAGGGTGAGGGTCTGTTCAATATGGCGGGAGTGCGTGGGTGTCGAACCCACCTGGGACCGCAACGCGACCCCACACCGATTTTGAAGATCGAGGACATCACCGGACGCCATCCACTCCCGCCGCAATCCTAGCGCCCGAAGCACCCCCCGGCCCCCGGTTGCGACCCCCGCCACCCGGCCCCACACTGAATCCGAACCGCCTGCACGGGAGCCGCGATGACCCTCGATCAGCCCTCCGACGCCGACCGCGCCGTCGCGAAGCCCGAGACCATGGCGAAGATGTGGAAGTTCGTCGAGAACTTCGCCGAAAAGTCCGGCACCCACCTCCACCCGCAGCGCGAAATCACCGAATTCCTCGTCATCGGCCTCGCCAAAAACGCCGACGAACTCGGCAAGCCCCTCTGCCCCTGCATGTTCTTCGAGGACAAGCAGGCGGAGATCGAAAAGAAGTTCTGGATCTGCCCCTGCGAAGAGATGCAGCGCTGGAAGTACTGCCACTGACTGCTCTTCTGCGATGAGGAAGGTCTTCCCATCACCGAACACCTGCCAGAGGACCACGAAGGCCGCGAGGCCTACGGCGTCCGCCCTGACCCGACCCCCGACAAAGGCCGCGCCCTCGCGCGCCTCGAGGCCAAACAGGGCCGCTCCGTCGAAAAGGGCCACCGCGCCGACGCCCCCACCACGCACCCCCTCGGCAACGACTAGCCGAGGCCCAACCGCAGTCCCTTTACGGCGCGCCCTTCGCTGCCTCCGACTCCAGACGAGCCTCCGCCGCCGCGCGATTCGCCGCCAGCGTCACCGCCTCGCGCGCGCCCACCTTGTCCGAAATCCCGAACACCAGCCCGATCGTCACCACGTTCACGAACGCCAGCCCCAGGAACGCCGTCTGCAACCCCGACGCCTCCGAGGACGCCCGGGACGCCACCAGCACCACCACCGCCGTACCCAGCGTCCCGCCCAGCGTCCGGAACATCCCGCGCAACCCCGTGATCGCCGCGATCTTGTCCGGCGCCAGCTCGATCGCCGCGTTGTTCGCCGCCGGCCCCGAGGTCCCGAACGCCAGCCCCGTCACACCCACGATCAGGCTCAGGTACAGGAAGTTCGACATCTGC
>SCVR01000174.1 GCA_004296805.1 Dehalococcoidia bacterium | reverse complement strand
GGGGTTCGCGCTGTCCGACCGGGAGAAGCGCTGCGGTGACTTCTCCGGTGGCTGGCAGATGCGGGTCTCGCTTGCCAAGGTGCTGGTACACCGTCCACCGAACATCGTGCTGGACGAGCCCACGAACCACCTCGATGTCGCCGCCCGGGACTGGCTCGCGCTTGAACTGAGCGAGTACCGGGGCACTGTCCTTATCGTGACCCACGACACCGAGTTCATGGACATCGTGGCGAACCGCATCCTCGAACTGAAGGACGGCGCGGTCACGGCGTACAGCGGCAACTACACCGACTACCAGCGTCAGAAGGCGGAGCGCCTCGCGCAGCAGGACCGGGCCGCATCGCGCCAGGAGCGCGAGATCGAGAAGCAGACGAAGTTCATCGAACGGTTCCGCTACAAGCAGACGAAAGCCACCGCGGTCCAGTCTCGGATCAAGGCCGTCGAGCGGATCGAACGCATCGAGCGCCCGAATGCCCGGGAGGCGACCGTCTCGTTCCAACTCCAGGCGACCGGACGCACGGAGCGGGACCTGCTGTCGGTCACCAACGTGGCGCACGCCTACGGTGACCATCAGGTCCTCACTGACGTGACGCTGCACGTCGAGCGCGGCGACCGCGTGGTGTTCATCGGGCCGAACGGGAGCGGCAAGTCGACGCTGCTGAAGATCATCGCGAGGCTCATTGAGCCCGCAGCTGGCAGCGTCGTCTGGTCTGACCGCGCGCGCCTCGGCTACTACGACCAGCATCAGGACGAAGCGCTGGAGGCCGGCCGGACCGTGATCGAGGAGGTCCGAGCGGTCGCCACCGATGAACCTGACGAGCGTCTCCGCAACATCCTCGGACGTTTCCTCTTCCGCGGAGACGACGTTTACAAGCCGATCGCGGTCCTCTCGGGAGGCGAGCGCAGCCGCGTCGCGCTCGCGAAGTTCTTGATCGAGCCCTCGAATGTCCTGCTGCTGGACGAACCGACGAACCACCTCGATGTGGGGACGCGCCGTCGCCTGATCGATGCCCTCGAGGGCTATGACGGCACGATCATCTGCGCGAGCCACGACCAGACCATCCTGGAGCGAGTGGCGACGCGCGTGTTCGAGGTCGATGGTGGGACCGCGGTCGAACGGGAAGAAATGCGGCGCGAACTGCCGCCCGTGAAGCGTTCGCGTTAGGGCTAGTCGACTAGGACGAAGATCTCGGCGGTCTGTCCGACGAGCCGCCACCACTCGCCACCCTCATCCGCGTCCCCGAACCAAATGTCGCGGTGGCCTCTGGTCACGGCACCGCCCGTGTCCTCGCAGGTGTACACGCGGGCGAGTGGATCCCCCGCGATCAAGAACCGTTGGCCCATGTACGCCGCTGCGCAGGAGGCTGCCCCGGCGTGGACCCGCTGCCCGTTCGCCATGAAGCCGCAGAAGCCTCCGCCGTCACCAACCGAGCCGCTGCGTGCTCCAGCCGAGCAGTAATAGAACGTAATCTGTGCGACCCCGTAGGAGATGGTCTTCGGTGTCACCGCGACAGCGGGGATCGGTGACGGGGTCGCTGCGGTGGGGGTGACGCGTGGGCCGGCAACCGCGGCGGTCCGCTTCACAAAGACGACACTGTCAGACGCGAGCAGACCGGTCAGCGAGTTCGCGAAGTCCGGGGCTCCTACGAGGTAGGACAGCCATCGCTGGCTCGCGGCATCCCAGGTGCTGATCGACTCGACGGCAAAGGGCTGCGCCGCAACGAGCGCGGCAATGTCTCCGGTACCGGCGAGGCCGGTCACGCTGGCACCGGGCGCAGGCGTCGGGAGGGTCGATGGTGTCCCAGCCGTGGCCGTGGTCGGAACCGGTTCCGGGAGCACGCTCGGCAGGTCACCCCGACGGCGGATAAAGACGGGCGTGTTGGCGGGAAGCAGCTCATCCCCGATCGCGTTCACTGGTGAACCGGGGACGAACGCCTGGAACCGCTGGAGGGTTGCGTCGTAGACGGACAGCGAGGCCACCTCGAACGGCTGGGCAGCGACGACAGTCCGAGGGGATACCCCGGTCACCAGGCCGACGGTCAGCCCGCCTGTCGGGGGCTGCCGCAGCGGCAGGGCGGCGCTGGCTCGCGTCGCCGTCACCGTCTGCGCGGGCGCGGGCGCGGGCGATGGCATGGCCACGGCCGCCGGAGGTGCGGCCACCGCGGGCGCGGCGTTCGGGACGAGGTACATCGAGGCTGACCAGCCGACGAGGTCTCCCCAGCGGACGAGGGTCCAGGCGAGGCCGTCTGCGTTTGCGGCCTGTCCGGCGTCGCTCACGGAGGAACCGTCCGGGATGCATCCGAGCAGCGGGGCGGTGACGCCCGCAGAGGCCCGCAGCCGAAGGCAGTCCCCGTCTGAGTTCACTCGAAGGTTGGTGGCGGCCTCGACCGGACTGAGATCCGTGAGTGCGGCCAGCAAGACGAGTACCACAACGAAACCGGCGGAGGCCCGCCGGTGAAGGGGTGAGAACATACGTACGAGCTGTTCGGTCATCCTGAAAACCGTAACCGCCAAGCGAGGTCAGCGGGAACCCCGTACGGGCGTCCTATCCACTGCCTGTCCCGAAATGACCAGAACTGATCATGTTCCTGATCAGCAGCCGGAATCTGATTCGGACTTTCCTCCCACTCCAGCGTCGGATACGGTACGGGCCGAGCCGAGGTAGCTCAGTTGGTAGAGCACGCGACTGAAAATCGCGGAGTCGCCGGTTCAAGTCCGGCCCTCGGCACCAACCCTTCCTCGGTGGGAAGCCCCCGAGGCCTGCGGATGGACGGCGGATGGCCCGCATTCTGGTAGCCGCCAGCACCCCCGGCGCCGGCGCGACGACAGTCGCGGTGGGCCTCGCGCATCGCCTCGCCTACGCGGGTCACCAGGTGCGTCTTGAGCGGCTTTCGGGCGACAGCCGCGCCGCCGGGGACGCCGCCATGTTCGCATCGCTCGACTTCTGCTCCTCATCGGGCACTCCGGTCGACGCTTCATCCGTGCCGGATGGTGCGGTAGTGGTGATCGAGGCCCCGGCCGGATCGGACGCCCCTGCGCTTGCCTCCCGCCTTGGTGCAAAGCTCGTCCTGGTCGGGAGCGGCTCGGTAGCGGCCGGCGGCGCCCTCACGATCACGAACCGCGCCCGCAAGGGTGGGGCACTCACGATCCCAGAGGATCGGCTTCTCGCCGCCCCCACGGTCGGGCAGATTGCCGAGACCTCACGGGCGCGTGTCCTCGTCCGATCGCAGGAAGGCGACCGCGCGGTGGTGGAACACATCGTCATCGGTGCGATCTCCCACGACTCCGCGGACACCTACTTCGAGCGTTTCCCGCGCAAGGCCGTCGTCTGCCGCGCTGAGAAGACCGACCTGGGCCTCGCCGCCCTGATCACCGGCGCCGAAGTCCTCATCCTGTCCGGTGGCAACGACCCCAGCCCATACCTCCTCGACCGCGCCGGCGCGAGTCGGGCGACGACCGTGCTGCTCGCCCCCGAGGGCACAGTCGAGACCGTCCGCGACATCGAGGGCCTATACGGGACCGCGCCGTTCTCGCACCCCTCGAAAGTCGAGCGAGCCGGTGAACTCATCGCGGCCGCCGTTGACGACGCGGCGCTGGCTTCGCTCCTCTCCTAATCCGGTCGGCTCCCAGAACTTCCGATCACCGTGCCACTTCCTGCTTCGAGGCGGTTCGGCGTCACGTTAGAATCCACGCCCCGGCGACTGGGTTGTCGGTTGAGCTGAGGAGTCTGAGATGGCCGTTCGGGTACTCGTGGGAACGCGCAAGGGCGCCTGGATCTACACCGCGGACGCCGCGCGGAAGAGCTGGGCGATCTCTCAGCCGCTGATGCCCGGCTGGAGCGTGTCCCATATGAATGTCGACACACGCCGCGGGACACCTCGCATCTTCGCTGCCGGTGGCCATTGGGCCTGGGGGCCCTACGTCGCGCGGAGCGACGATGGCGGCGACACGTGGGACCAGCGCTCGACGGGCCTCGCGTTCCCCGCTGATCTGGGGCTCACTGTGGGGTCAGTCTGGAATGTGCAGCCGGCCATCGCGTCTCGTCCGGGCGTCGTGTACGCGGGGACGCAGCCGGCGGGGCTGTTCCGGAGCGAAGACTGGGGCGAGACCTGGGCTCCGGTCGACGAGGTCAACAACCACGCGTTCCGCCCGTTCTGGACCGAGACGGGCGGTGGCGCCTCGACCTTGCACACGATCGCGATGCACCCGAGCGACCCGGAGTGCATGTACATCTCGATCGCGACCGGAGGCACCTACGTCACGCGCGACGGCGGGAAGACGTGGGGGATCTGTTCGCACCGCGCCATTCCGACGAACCCCATGCAGAAGAAGATGTGGGAGGAGTTCGCGGTCAACTACCCGCAGTTCGCCAATATGGACTTCCCCGTCCCCCCCGGAGTCGACCCGGCGGCTGTCAACGAGATGCACAAGATGCGCCTCGACCCAACCAACCCGAAGCGGATGTGGGCGCAAACGCACGTCGGCGTGTTCCGCACGGACGATGGCGGGGAGTACTGGCACGACGTGACCGAGGGCTTGCCGTCCTTCCACGGGTTCCCGATCGCGGTATCGAAGACCGGTGACGGCGCCGCCTTCGTCGTCCCACTGACCTTCGAGGCAGACAACTTCCGCGTGGTGAACGGCCAGTTCCACGTCTATCGCACCCGCGATGGTGGGGCGTCGTGGACTCGCCTGACGGAGGGCTTGCCCGGCCCGGATGACTACCAGAGCGTCTACCGCGAGGGCATGGACACTGACGACGAGGGTGGCGTGTACGTCGGCACGACGAACGGGGCCGTCTACGCCTCGGCCGACAGTGGTGACCACTGGCAGCGGCTGCCGGGCACGCTCCCGCCGATCGTCAGTGTGACCGCCGTTCGGTACTAGCGACGGTTCTCGACGGTTGTTCGAGGGCACGTAGCCCTCGAACAACTTCTTCATCGACCCAGGCTGTCAGGCCTGCTGTCACTCGTCGCTATCTTTCGAGGGGTTCCCGTCCTCCCCAAAGGATCGTGCGAGGCTCGTGAGGTAGGCACGGACCGCTCGGTCGTGCCCGATCACGAACTTGCTGATCGTGCGAAACAGCGGGTGATAGACCTCGCCCGATTCAGTCACGGCGACCTCGGTCCCGCCAGGTGCCTGACGAAGCGTGACCGTCCACGTGCCGCCGAACATTCGGTTCGCCACCACCCGTCGTGTCAGACGCTCCGGCGGGAGCGTCTCGACCGTTTCGAGTGCGAGGTCGCCCGCCTCGCGCCACACCTCATGCCCGTCGTGGTCGTCGAGGCGGACGGGGCGTTTCACGTCCGGACGCCACGCTGTCTGCCCGGCAAAGTCGACGATGCGCGCCCAGATCTGTTCCCGCGGCCGCTGGATCACGATCCGTCGCGTCACCGTGTGTCGGACCGGGAGCATCAACCCGACCGCCACTGGGGCGACGACGAGGATCACGAGGACAGTGACGAACAAGAGGATGGGATGCACGGGAGTCCTCGGACGGGGTGGGGAGTGCCGTACCATCCTAACGGGACGCCTACAGGGGCGTGCCTCAGAGGTGCCTTATGAACCTTGGCCAGGGACTCCTCATCGCGCGGATCCGCGGCATTGCCATCCGGGTCCATTGGTCATGGCTGGCGATCGCCGCCCTGATCTCGTGGTCTCTAGCCACGGGCTTCTTTGCGGAGGAGTTTGACTGGTCTCCAGGCCGCCGCTGGGTCTGGGCCATTGGCTGCGCACTCGGATTCTTCCTGTCGGTACTGCTTCACGAACTGTCCCATGCACTGGTTGCCCAGCATTACAGGATGCGGGTGCCCTCGATCACGCTGTTCATCTTCGGAGGCGTCTCCAACATCGACGGTGAGATGCAGTCGCCCGGTCAGGAGTTCCGCGTTGCCATCGCGGGCCCCCTTCTCTCGCTCGTGCTGGGAGTGGTCGTGATCGCGGTCGGCTCGCTCACGGACAGCGATGTGGGCAAGGTCGCGCTCTACCTCGGGTTCGCGAATGTCACGCTCGGCATCTTCAACCTGCTGCCGGGGTTCCCACTCGACGGTGGGCGCGTGTTCCGGTCCATCGCCTGGGCCCGTACAGGTGACCTCACGAAGGCCACCAGGATTGCCGCGGCGCTGGGTACTGGGATCGCCTGGTTCATGATCGCTGGCGGCACAGTCTGGGTACTGCTGTCCGGCAACCTCACGGGCGCCTGGTACGTCCTGATCGGCTACTTCCTCAAGTCCGCCTCGGATTCAGCCCTCGGCCAGGTCCTTGTCGACAAGATGCTCGCACCGCTCACCGTGCGCGATGTCATGCGCGACCCACCGGAGCCGGTCGATGCGGACACGAGCCTTCTCACGATCATCGATGACCGCGTCGTCGCCCGAGGTGAACGCTGCATCCTCCTGTCTCGCGACGGCGCCGTCACCGGCATCATCACGGTCACCGACCTCGCCAAGGTGCCGAGAGAGAGCCTGGCGACGAAGCGCGCCGCCGAGGTCATGGTGCCGGCGGCGGAAGTGGTTACGGTGACCCCAGCCACACCGTTGGGCGACGCGATGCGTCTGATGGTCGAGCGCGACCTGCACCAGCTCCCGGTCATCGAGGCAGGGCGCCTGCTGGGCATCCTCGGACGCGGGGATATCCTCCAGCAGGTGGAGGCGCGCATGCGCTTCGGCAGAACGCCTCAGGCCCGTCCGTAGGGCTTACTCGTGTGAGACGGACTCCAGGCGTGCGAATGACTGCAACAGCTTCTTGACGCCCTGATCGGGGAACGCCACGGTGACCTGTTGGTCACCCCCCGCCTGCGCCACGCATGCGACCACAACGCCCACTCCGAACGTACCGTGGCGCACTCGATCCCCGGGAGCGAACGAGGGCTGCGCTTCGAACTCGCCTTCCCGCCTCGCCGCGGCCGCGGCACGCAGGCCTCGCGGAGACATCGTGTCGCCGCGACGCGCCTCGCCGCCTGGGGCGGTGACCTCTTCATCCGGGATATCAGCGAGGAACCTGGATGCCGGGTGGGCTCGCACCGAACCGTACATAAACCGGCGTCGTGCCCGGGTCAGGTACAGCCGGTCACGTGCCCGCGTCATGCCGACGTAGCAGATGCGCCGCTCTTCCTCCATCTGAGTGCGGTCGGGCATCGCCTCGATCGCACGGAAGTGAGGCAGGAGCCCTTCCTCGAGGCCGGCGATGAACACCACCGGATACTCGAGCCCCTTGGCGGCGTGGAGCGTGATCAACGTGACGGCGTCGGGCGCCTCCGCCCCGGGATCGTCGATGTCAGAGACGAGCGCGACCTCCTCAAGGAACGCCGCCAGCGACGCTTCACGCTCGACTTCGTCGTACTGGGCCGCGACCGCACGGAGTTCCTGCACGTTCTCCCAGCGCGTCTCCGCATGGTCGCGGTCGTGCTTTTCGAGGTACTCCTTGTAGTTGATCCGGCTCAGCACCCGGTCGAGGAGGTCGGCAACCGAGAGGTGCTCTCGTTCACGGGTGATCGTGTCCATGAGGTCGAGGAACAACGCGAGCGCCTGCCTCGACCGGAGCGGGAGTCGCGGGATGGCGGTTGCCTCATCGTTCCCACGCGCGGCGCGATGAGCCACGGCAATCGGGGAGAGCCCGAGCTCTGCTGCGCCGGCGACCACGTCGCCCGCCGTCTTCTCGCCGATTCCTCGAGTTGGCACGTTCACCACACGCCGGAATGCGACGGTGTCGTACTCGTTGTGGATCAGACGGAGGTATGCCAGCAGGTCCCGCACCTCCGCGCGGTCGTAGAACCGTGTACCGCCGACGATGCGGTAGCGGACACCTCGCGCGAGGAACGCCTCTTCGATGGCGCGTGATTGCGCATTCGTCCGGTACATCACCGCGATGCCGGCGGGCTTCACTTGGCCGCTTCGGACCAGCCGGTTCACCTCTGACGCGATGAAGAGGCCCTCTTCCTCGCTGAAGTCAGCCTCGAACTCGACAACTTTCGAACCGTCCGGATTGGTCGTCCACAGGTTCTTCTCCGGACGACCCTCGGCGCGCTCAATCACGGCGTGGGCGGCACGTAGGATGTGGCCTGTGGAGCGGTAGTTCTGCTCCAGCAGCACGGTCGTGGCGTCTGGAAAGTCCTGCTCGAAGTTGAGGATGTTTCGGATGTCAGCGGCCCGCCACGAGTAGATCGACTGGTCGGGGTCACCCACCACTGTCAGATTCCGATGACTCCCTGCGAGGATCCGCGCAAGCCGAAACTGGACGAGGTTCGTGTCCTGGAACTCGTCGACCAGGACGTGCAGGTAGCGCTCCGCGTAGCGCTCCGCGACCTCCGGGAACCCATCGAACAGTTCGAGGGTCCGTCCGAGCAGGTCATCGAAGTCGACCGCGCCGGCGCGCCGCAACGCCGCCTCGTACTTGGTGTAGACCCGCGAGACGATCTCTTCGTAGTAGGAGTCGGCCTGACGCTGGAACTGCTCCGGGCCGCGCTGCTCGT
>SCVR01000173.1 GCA_004296805.1 Dehalococcoidia bacterium | reverse complement strand
CCTGAAGGTGCCTGCCATCGCAGAGTCGAGTGTGCGCGAAGCGCAGAAGGCCGGTGTGGCATGACGGATATTCCTACGACCCTCACGGAAGCCGCCGCTGCCTTGCGGGCCGGCACGCTCACCAGCGTCGCACTGACCGAGGCAGCCATCGCGCGCGCCGCTGCGCTCGATGGCGACCTCGGTGTCTACATCATGCGCACCGACGACGAGGCCCGCGCAGCGGCGGCCGCCGCCGATCGCGACTTCGCAGCCGGCATCGACCGCGGCCCGCTCCAAGGCATCCCCATCGGCGTGAAGGACATCATCGCCACGCGGGACGCACCGACGACCGCGCAGTCGTTGATCCTCGACCCTGCCTGGGGCGCGGGCGTGGACGCCCCGGTCGTCGCACGGCTACGTGCCGCGGGCGCGGTGCTCACCGGGAAGACCACCACGATGGAGTTCGCGACCGGCATGCCGGACGTGAGCAAACCGTTCCCGGTGCCGCGCAACCCCTGGGACCTCGATCGCTGGCCGGGCGGCTCCTCCTCCGGCAGCGGCGCCGGGGTGGCGGCGGGCCTCTTTCTGGGTGCGTTAGGCACGGACACCGGCGGCTCGATCCGGCTGCCCGCCGCCTACTGCGGCATCACCGGGTTGAAGCCGACCTACGGGCGCGTGCCGAAGTCCGGCTGTGCTCCCCTCGGCTATTCGCTGGACCATATCGGACCGCTTGCCCGCAGCGCCCGCGACTGCGCCGCCATGCTGGAGGTGCTCGCGGGGTACGACGCCACCGACCCCACCTGTGCCGCCGCCGCCGTACCGCCCTACCTGGCTGCGCTGACTGGCACGGTGAAGGGGATGCGCATCGGCGTGGAACGTGCGAACCACCTCACCGCGCCGAACGCCGATCCCGCTGCGGTCGCCGCCTTCGAGGACGCCGTCGCGTGGTTCGCCTCTGTCGGTGCCACCGTCGAGGAAGTGGCCGTGCCCTACTACCGGGAGATGCGCGCAGCCAGCACCGTGACGATGCGCGGCGAGTCGACCTCCTATCACCTCGCTGACCTCCAGGCGCGGTGGGCGGAGTACGGCGTCCACACCAGCAAGGCAGTTGCACAGGGCGCGATCGTAAGCGCTGCGGACTACGTCCAGGCGCAGCGATTCCGTTCGCTCGCCCGCCGGACCGTGGCAGCGATGATGGAGCCGTACGACGTGCTGCTGATGCCGACTGCGCTGATGGGCGCACCGCGGCTAGCGGGCCTCGACCACGCTTCGTTCGTGAACTGGCCGACGTTCACCCAGCCGTGGAACTTCCTCGGGCTCCCGGCGCTCGCGCTGCCTATGGGCTTCACGCCAGGCGGGCTGCCATTGTCATTGCAGATCGTCGGTAAGCCTTTCGCGGAGACCACCGTGCTGCGGGCGGGCGACGCCTTCCAGCGCGAGACCAGCT